>CAZRLV010000080.1:0-11884 GCA_964600955.1 uncultured bacterium | reverse complement strand
ACAGCAAAAGGTCCTTTAAAAAAAGTGGGCTCTTCTCCGCGAGAAGCTTTCCAAAAAAGCTCCCGGCATCTTCCAAATATCCTGAGTCAAATGACATCTTTCCCAAAAGAAAGAGAACCTGAGATCCAAATTCGGCATCATTCTCAAGTTTCTTCAAAGTTGAGAAAGCATCCTTTCTCTCCTTCATGGCAATGAGACTCAGGCCCTTGTAATAAAGTGCCTTAGACTGTCCAGGCTCCATTTCAAGCGAGTCGTTAAAATGATTTACGGCTTCACCATAACGGCGCTGAACCATATAGAGCTCACCCAGACAATAGGAGAGTTCACCTTCTTTATACCCCTGTTTGAGCAGCAAAAGATAAATTCTCCAGGCCTCTTTATAACGTCCGGCCGCGTAATGGATCTGCCCCAGTCTAAAATTGGTGTCCATGGCTTCATCTTGAAAAATATCCTCATAGGTCAGTAGCATCTTGCCAAGTAGTGATACTGTTTTGTCCATAAGCCCCTGAGATTCATAGAGCCCTGCAAGTTCACGCATAGATGGGATATGCAGGGGATCAATTTCTAAAGCCTGATTAAGAAAATGCTCGGCATCAATGAATTTCTTGTCCCTGAGAAACTCGACACCCTTACGGTAACTGGCACGGGCCGGACTGCCGGCAATCAGGGAATACGCTGCATAACCCAAGCCTGCCAAAATAAAAACTAAAAATCCGGTATGCATCGCCTACTTGAAACTAGTTCACTCTTGAACTCGTTTTTAGTTCTTTGCTTCTGTATCTTCAAAGACTTTGAGTTTGTTTTCAGCTTCTTGAAGTTTTGAAGCACAAAGATCATACAATACTTTGCCTCTGTCGAGAGCCAGCATAGCCGTTTTAAGTTTAGTATCGCGATCTTCCAAGGACGTTACCAGTCCTTCCAGCTCTTCAAGGGCCTCTTCAAATTCAAGGCTATCTATTTTTTTGGTTTTCTTTGTATCCATAGGTTTTATCCTCTACTTGTACCCGAAGGCTTCCATCCAAAATTTCCACATCCAGGGCATCTCCAGTCTGAATCAAATCCAAATCCATTACGGGCTCTCCATCCTTAAGTAAAATAGAGTACCCCTTGTCTAAAATTTTGCGTGGATCCCCTAATTCCAAATGTTTGCCAAGGATTGCCAACCTTTGCCCCTGGGACCTTAGAAATAACTGAACCCTTTCAATAAGAATCTGAGCATCCAGGCGACCTCCAGGTAAAGCAGCTCGTTTTTCTTGGATCAGCCGGCTACCGCGATTGAATAGAGCCATCTCCAAGTTATCCAAATCCAAAAAGCGATCCTGCAAAGCCCTCAAAAGCCTTTGACAAGCTTTTTTAGGACTGAGATTCTCAATTTCCATGATCCTGCGCTCTAGATGAGATTGAACCCTTCGATTGAGTCGAGTCATGATAGCTTGAGTTCTTTCACGCAAAAGTCTCAGGTCTGGCACAGAAATCTCTCCGGCCACCGATGGAGTGGCGGCCCTTTGATCGGCCGTAAAATCTGTCAGGGTAAAATCAGTCTCATGCCCAATAGCTGAAATAATAGGGATTTTTGAATGAAAAACAGCCTCAACAACGCGGACTTCATTAAAGGCCCAGAGATCTTCAATCGACCCCCCTCCACGAGCCAAAATCAAAACTTCGATTGAAGGATCGCGATTGGCTTTCTCGATGGAACCCGCGATTTCCTGATCGGCCCCAGGCCCTTGAACCGGTACGGGGAAAAGGATAAGCTCCAACCCGGCAGGGCAGCGACGTGAGATTACCTGCTTAAGGTCGCGTAGTACAGCACCTGTTGGAGATGTAATCAACCCTATTTTTTTTGGGAAAAACGGTAATTCCATTTTGATAGATTTTTCGAAATATCCCTTTTCCAAAAAAGCTTTTTTTCGTTTCTCAAACTCCTGATGGAGGTCTCCGATTCCTGATGGAACAATCTCTACAACCGAGATCTGGTAAGCTCCTCTCGGCTCGTAGACGCGCAGATCTCCGCAAACAACGACCTGGTTTCCATGCGCTAGATCAATCTTGAGGTTTCTGGCAAAGGATCGAAACATCACACAGGATATTGATGCGTGCCGGTCTTTCAAAGTGAAATAAATATGCCCCGACGACTGTCTCGACAGATTACTAACTTCTCCTAAAACTCGTAAACGCGGATAACGAGACTCAAGATGAATTTTGATAGAGGTGGTAAGATCTGAAACGCTCAGCACCTTTTTTTCTGGAGAGGAAGCCGTCTTTATGAGTGATTTTTGCATCGTCATTTGGGTTGCACCCTGCATGGGAGTTCAATAAAATTAGGGAGGTTATGAAAATCTTTGTTTTCGGCTTTTACAGCCTCTCGATCTTTTGGAATCTGATCCAGAATTTTCGGTCTTTTCATGCAATCAATCATTGTTCAAGTTTTGACCAGTATTTGGCTCTGCGCCAAAAACCGGAAGTCACACTGGGTCTTGAACTCCTGAGTTCTTTATACATCATAGCCTTTTTATGTTTCACTCCCATTTTTCATCTACACGTGAATAGTTTTTCAAAACTACTCTTTCTTATCTATGGGTTGTATCTAACCTATCGTTTTTGCACCGCGTTTCTAAAATTCTCATCGCGGCGTTTCCGCCGCCTTGATGAAGAGACTGCTTCGTCGCTCAAAGACGAATTGTCCATTATGGACGAAATGCTCGACGTGCGTGCATTTCTAATGTTGGGACCGATTATTTTTGTGGTCTTGGAAACTACTTTTTTCGCTCTCACAACGATCCTGATCTTTCAGGAACGCATTCTTTAGCCCCTGAAAAAGCTCAAAAAAAAAGGACTGCCACCAGGGCAGTCCCTTTTTTTAACACCAAAACTTATTCAACAATCTTGGTAACCACTCCGGCACCTACGGTACGACCACCCTCTCGGATAGCGAACCTCAGTTCCGTCTCCATGGCAACTGGAGTATGCAGATCTACCTTCAGCTCTACATTGTCTCCTGGCATAACCATGTCAGAACCTTCAGGCAATGTGACATTTCCGGTCACGTCTGTGGTACGAAAATAGAATTGAGGCCGATAACCCTTGAAAAAAGGAGTATGACGTCCGCCCTCATCCTTGCTGAGAATATAGCAACTACATTCAAAAGTCTGATGGGGTGTCACACTCTTGGGCTTACAAAGCACCTGTCCTCTGCTAATACCTTCTTTGTCGACTCCGCGAAGCAAAAGCCCTACATTGTCTCCCGCGCGGCCTTCATCGAGGAGCTTACGAAACATCTCAACACCCGTACAGGTGGTGGTCGTTGTTTCTGAACCCATTCCAACAATCTCGAGGGGTTCTCCAACTTTTACAATGCCTCGCTCGACTCGACCCGTGGCAACGGTTCCCCGACCAGTAATCGTGAAAACATCCTCGACCGGCATGAGGAAGTCTTTGTCAACATCCCTCTCAGGCTCTGGAATACTGGAATCTACAGCCTCCATCAACTTTGTGATGGACTCTTCTCCAATTGCGCTGGAATCACCTTCGAGTGCTTTCAGAGCAGAGCCCGAGATGATTGGAATATTATCTCCGTCATACTCGTATTTGTTGAGCAGGTCACGCAGTTCCATCTCAACGAGCTCTAGAAACTCTTCTCGCTCATCCTCATCGAGTTGATCCACCTTATTAAGGTAGACAACAATACTCGGTACATTAACCTGTCGGGCTAGAAGGATATGCTCCTTGGTTTGAGGCATGGCCCCATCCGCCGCCGACACAACCAAAATAGCACCGTCCATCTGGGCGGCTCCTGTAATCATGTTTTTAATATAATCCGCGTGTCCTGGACAATCTACGTGAGCATAGTGCCGATTCGCAGTTTCATACTCAACATGCGAAGTGTTAATTGTAATTCCACGCTCCCTCTCTTCAGGGGCATTATCAATCTGATCATAGGCCTTAACCTCGCTCAGACCCTGCTTAGCCAAAAAATTGGTGATTGCAGCGGTGAGTGTGGTCTTCCCGTGATCGACGTGACCGATAGTCCCAATATTAAGATGGGGCTTATTTCTTTCAAATTTCTCCTTAGCCATGGCTCCTCCAACCCAAAAAGTCTGTAATGCTGTTACCCAACAAGCCCACAATGGGACTTGAACCCATGACCTCACCCTTACCAAGGGTGTGCTCTACCTCTGAGCCATGTGGGCAACCTTGCCCCGCCACTCTAGTGGCGATTCTATGGGGAGAGAAGGATTCGAACCTTCGAAGGCCGAAGCCGACAGATTTACAGTCTGTTGCCGTTAACCGCTAGGCAATCTCCCCTGACGGGCGCTGTATACTACAATCCGCTCCTGGAAACCGTCAATGGTTTTCTTAGTTCAGCTTGTCTTTAGAAGGCGTGCCTGGTTTTGTCTTTGCGGGGACCGAGGTTTTAGACTCGGTTTTAGTCTCAGATTTAGTCGTTGAATCTGTAGATTTTTCAGTGGTGGTCGAGGACTCCTGGTCTTGTTTTTCGCGCTGCTTGTATTCTTCTGAACGATATTCGGTAGTATGGAATCCCGCTCCCTTGAAAATTGCTCCTACTGCGAAAATTTTACGACGGACATTAGACCCTTCACAGAGTTCGCACCCATCGACGGAATCCACATGCATTCCGTGGATTACTTCAAAAGAACCACCGCAATCTCCACACTGATATTCATATAAAGGCATGTACTCTCCCCCGCTAAAAGAGGGGCATTATAACTGACGTTCCACCTCTCTGGCTAATCTGTTCCAGGTTTGAGGAGCCTCACCCGAACTCCCCTTCCTGCTTCCACCGCTATATTGCAAAGATTCTTCCTCTTCCATCAGGGTCAAAATACTCTGAGTTAATTCTGCGCTCAACTTGCAATCTGCGAGCAACTTGCGTGTTTCCTGGGGAGTGATTTCGCGCACCTCCTGCTTGAGTTTTTTCAATAAAAAATATGTGAAACGATTGCCTATCCTTTCTGATGGGGTCTCTGACTCTTTGAGGTAAACTTCATAGGCATTTCTATAGGCTTCCTGAATCGGATTGCGAGAACGGTGGGCTAGTACCTTTGAGCGCGCATCCAAACCAATGGTTCCTGCTAAAACCATAGCAAAGAGAAGAGCCCAGGCCCATTTTGGTAGCCGGATTTCTCCTTCACCGGCATCCCAATCCATGAGAATGGGAAGAATATCTTTTTCCAGAATGCGAATTTTTTCTTTGGTAACTGACTTCGACAGATTGGATCGCAAAGGACGAGTCGCGGTTATGGGGTCAACTCCCTTTAGAACACGTACCTTAATAGGAGAAGTCTTGGCCGAGAGGTAGCGGGCCTTTTCATGACTAAAATAGACCAACTCAAAGGGTCCAAGGACAAAGTCTCCCTCTTTTTGGGGAACCAAAGCATATTGGAAGGTTTTAACCCCTCCCAACCGGCCCTCTTTATGTCTCTTTTTTTCCAGGGTACCTTCACCATCCGGATAAACCTTAAATTAAGAAATTTCAGGATTAATCCCTTTGAAATCTTGCAATGCTCCAATTCCAGTACAAGCTAAAGTTAGTGTCAGATTCTCACCCACCGCCACCTCTTCTTTGTCCACCCTTGCTTCAAGAACATAGCTACCCACCAGCCCTCCAAAATTCTGTGGTCTTGGACTCGGAAGGTCTTTTACCCTTAGTTTCAAGGCGGGAGCGTAAGCTGTTTTTTTCTTTCCGCGCCCCAAGGAAAAAAAATCATCCCCCATAAAATTGGAAAACAACCCCCTCCTGCGCCTTGGATCTTTAATACTATAAGAAACACTTCCCGGTGGAATTTCAAGAGTCCCCTGTTTTACTGCAAATACGGGCAGTTTTACTTCTGTAATCTGATAGAGTTCCCCATTGACAACCTGTTTACGCTCCCCCTGAGTTGCCTGTTTTTCCTCTACGATCATATCCTTGAACTCAGGAAGTGAAAAACTAAGCCTGGAGTATCCAAAATTTCTCGCCGGTCGATAAACCTCAAGAATGTAAAATAGCTGTTGCCCGGACACAACTTCTCTGTCACTTAGTTTTGCCTTTACAAAGATTTTTTCTGGCGTTTTATGAGTAGAGGGTTGGTTGGTAACCCTAACCTCGATGGAGTTTGAAAGAATTTTTTCTTGACCCAGAGTCAACTCATAGGGACCAATTTTGAAACGCCCCTCACGCTCAGCCAGCAAACTCAAAGACACCGTAAAAGAATTCGAACGAACCCCATTTATGATACGCACCGACGAAGAAGTCGAACGATCAACAATTCGAAATCCATCAATATCAAGGTTTTCTATCTGGGGACTCCCGCTCATTCCCTCAAACATCAGATCCAACTGAACCGTACCCCCAGGAGGAACCTGTCGCTGATCTACGGACAACCGCAAACTAGCCCCCGCAGCCTCAACAGGGTAGAAACAAAAAATAAAAGCTATAAAAATAAAGACGATCCTAAATGAAATACTTTTCCTCCATATTTAATCCTTGAAGAAAGGCGATTAGGCTCTAACCTTACAGCCTTCTATTCTCTTTCTCAGCATTCAACGTGGCCTTACCCCTGGATTCTGAATCAAGTTCAGAATGACTCGGTGGCTTTTCCACATCCATTGCTTCCCCTTCTCTCTCTCCTGTTCCCCCTCTCCCTCACCATTTTTTTCCTCGGCCGCGGCCTTTCCCCTGAAGTTTATAGCGAATAAATCGCTTGAGCTGATCCTTGTTTTCGCGTGATAAACGGTTCAAAAACCTTTGTGCCTCTTCCTTGTTTAGTCGCCGAACTTCCTTAGATTCTGAGCCTGGAGATTGCTCTTTTCCAGATTTGCTTGCCTCATTCTCCTTGGACTCATCTGGCACTTTCTCCTTCTCTTTCTGTTTAGACTTCTCAGCACCTTTCTGATCTGACTGCTTTTTATTTTCTTGCTTTTGCTTTTCTCCTGGAGAAGGCTGAGGTTTGTTCTCTTTTTGAGAACCATGCTGCTGATCTGACTTTTCTTGATTCTTCTGATTTTTTTGACCCGACTCACCCTTTTGACTTTGATCTTTCTGATTCTTCTGACCCTGTTGGTTTTTCTGGTTTTTCTGAGACGAGTTCTCTGATTTTTTTTGCTTATTCAACAACTCCTTGAGTTTGCGCCGCGCCCACTCAAGATTGGCTTTGGCAGATTCATGCTCTGGGTCTTCTTTCAAGACTTCTTCATAGGTTTTAATGGCTCCTTCGAGATCCCCAAGATGCACCTGGGCGTTTCCCAAATTATAGCGAGCATCTTGAGCCAGATTATGGGGCTTCAACGACTGCGCCAGAACCCGTCCATAATGTTCTTTTGCACGCGAATAATCCCCATGCTGGTAATACGAGTTTCCGAGGTTATAGATATTTTCCGGATTCTCAGGAAGATCAATTTCGGCCTCTCCAAATTTGGAAACGGCTGAGGCATAATCACCCTCAAGATAAGATTTTCTCCCATCCAAAACCTGCGCTTCGGCCGAACTAGGAAAACCAAACCACTCCTTTAACTCACGAGCTGCTGGTTGCCCCACCGCTAAAAACCCCATAAGTAGCAATGGCAAGGCTCGACTTGCGCCGGCAGCCTTCCATGGAGTCCTACGTAAAAAAGACTCTAGAACCAAAAGCAAAACTGCAATTGCCAAGAATATCTGAAAGCGCGATTCAAATCGTTTTTGACGCGTTGACTTCAACCTTCGCGACTGCACACGAGTCAAAATTTCATCCAGGTAAATTTGCTTGAGGTCATCGTCTGAAGTCTGGGCACGCACATAAACCCCCTGGGTCTCAAGAGCGATTTCCTGTAAAATTGTCTCATTCAAACGTGAAATAACAATGCCTCCTTGCGCATCCTTCAAGTTTCGCCCCTGATTTTCAGGATCAGGAATTGGATGCCCATCGGAGGAACCCATACCCAGAGTATAAATACGAATCCCTTCTTTTGCAGCCTCGCGAGCTGCCTCTAAATAGGCTCCTGAATGCTCCTCTCCATCCGTGATCAGGATCATTGCCCGGGACTTGCGGCTCTCTTCGTCAAAAGACTGCATTGCCAAACGGATTGCGTCATCCAATGCCGTTCCCTGTTGTGGGATCAGATCCGTGTCCAAAAGCTCAAGAAACATTCTAAAAGCCCCGTAGTCCAGAGTCAGCGGACATTGAAGATAGCTGGTACCTGCAAAGGCAATTAATCCAATTCGATCTCCCTGAATCAGGTCCAAAAGATCCAAGATTTTGCGTTTAGCCCGTACCAGACGGCTTGGCGGGAGATCTTGCGCCAGCATGCTCTTGGAAACATCTACGGCGATCATTAAATCTACCCCTTTGCGCTGAATTTCCTCCCAGTGAAATCCCCATTTAGGATCCATCAAAGCCAGAGAAGAGAAAAAAACGGTCAAAACTAGGCAAAGATTGAAGGCCCATTTTTGGCGCAATGAAAAATCATGGACCAGCAGCGGAATGTTTTTTGCGTGAACCATAGGACCCAGACGTGAGCTATGACGCAGTAGCACCAGCACGGTTCCAATGGCAATAAAAACAGCCAGAACAACCCAGGGCCAGGCCTGCAGGTTTCCAAAGCGAATACCGGGAAGGACAAGATCGGTACTGGTCATGGTGTCCTCCGAAACCAGGTCCAATCCAGGACCCTCTCCAAACCTAGTAAAATTAGCGCAGGAATCACAAAAATGGAGTAGAGTTCGCGAAACTCCATATGCTCCTTGAGCTTAGCCTTTGTTGTCTCCAAAGCATCAATCTCAGCATAGATCCTCTGCAATTGCTCCGTATCTTGAGCACGATAGTATTTCCCGGAAGTCAGGTCCGCGATCTTTCTGAGCACATCTTCATTGAGATCAGATTGCACATACTGATACTGGGGGCCAAAAATGGTTTGAACCAGAAATGGGGCCTCGCCCTGAGCCCCTACACCGATGGTGTAAATTTTTATCCCGAAGGCACGTGCAATTTCAGCGGCCTGCAGCGGGTCCATGTCACCGGCAGTATTGGCACCATCCGTTAAAAGAATCATGACCTTACTTTGAGATTTCAGATCTTTGAGACGATTGACTCCTGTACCAATGGCTGACCCTATAGCCGTCTGTTCTCCGGCCATACCAATTTCAAGATTCCTGAGGAAAGTCAAAAAGACGCCATGATCAAGAGTTAGAGGACATTGAGTAAAAGCCATGGACCCAAAAACCACCATTCCCAGACGATCGCTTTCGCGACCGCGCACAAAATCCGAAACAACCCATTTCACCGCGTCCAGTCGCTTCGTACGTTTGGAATCAATCTGAAAGTCTTCGGCTTTCATCGAGCCCGAAGTATCCACGGCCAGAATAATATCAACTCCGTGGGTAATAACTTCAATGGATTTTCGACCTTTTTGAAATCTTGCCAGGCCAAGAATCAAAAGCAGCAACACCAATAAACGCATCCATACACGCAAAGGGAAAAGCCTGAGCTTGAGGGAACGGCGAATATTGCACACGCGCTCAAGGGTCGGATAGAGAACCGAAGGTTCACGTTTTCGTGTTTCCCACCAATAAACAAGAGGCAAGAGCAAAACCAGTAATAAGAGCCAGGGCTCCCTGAAATGCAAAAAACTGATGGAAACTTCGTTAAGCAGCGGATTCATGATTCAATATGGCTCCCGGAACTTCACCAGGCTCCTCCTCCTCTTCACGCGTTTGCAAAACAAACTCTCCCACCCATGTCCTCGATTGATGAATTTCCAAGAGGGGTCGATATATTTCGGCGAATTTGGCCAAATCAGCTTCCCTGAAAAACATACTCAGTGATTCCAATAGTGCGGGAGTTAGCTCAACAATCCTGCGGATCAAAGGTAAAAGCTCTTCAACCGTAGCCTCCTCGGAAGCTACTTCAAACCGTCTTTTGAGATAGCCCCGCAAAATCCTGGACAATTCCTGGTAAAAACGCTTGGGCTGCCCTTTGGCGAGGAAATCACTTTCATCGAGCTCTGCCAAGGCCTCCTCAGCCCACTCATCAGGGGCGATAAACCCTACAATCTCCTCCTCACGACGCGCTCGCATACCCAAAATCCCCGCAAGAGCCAGAACTGCGCTAAGAAACCCCAAACCCCAAAAACCTCTATAGTCACGATCAAAATGCACCTTAGCTATGGGGGCTATATCGCGCAGCTCCTCAAGTTCGGACGCATCCCCAGCGCTACCCTCGCTAACATCAATGAAAAGGCGAGTGGTTTCAACTTTCTTTGATTCACCGTCCAACTCAAACTCTAGTGTCACAGTGGGTAGGATAAAGGCTCCAATTTGATCTGCCATCAAAGCATAGCCCTTCTCTTTATAGATCCTGTCTCCAGTCACCTTTTGAGGATTTTGCAGAGGCTCCAGGATTCTTAATCCTTGGATCTGCCCCCCCACTTCCGGTATCCTCAAATCTCCAAGTTTTTTGTCATAGTCCAGTTTTATTCTAAACTCAAAGCGCTGCGACAAAGCCGGCTGAGTTCGATTTACAAAAGCCGTGAGCAAAACCGGAGCCAGTTGCTCCTTCTCTATCCCGTCCCGACGTTCACAGCCCCCAAAAATCAGGAGAATTCCTAAAACCGTAAAAAGTCCTAAAATCTGCCTCATTTCAATTCCTAGAGCCGGTCTGAGTAAATCCTAACCTGATTTTCACGCACCAATTCCCTGAAATAATCCTGCTTAAATTGTTTTTCAAATTCTTTCTGATAGGCTGCATAAACCTCCTGGCGCACATCTGCAAATTGAGAGGACTTCGGTGCTCTTGACTCTCGAATCCAGAAAAAATGCTGACCCCTGCGGGATTTAAAAACCGAGGAAACTTCCCCCGGAGCCTGAGACTCAAGAAATTTGAAAAGACCTTTAAACCTTCCAACCTGAGGAATGGAATCATCCTCTATCCATTTCGTGTGGATTCCAGATCGAATTTTATCGAGCGAATCCGACTTCGCTCTTGCATAGGCTTCAAACTCAGACCGATTCTTAATCTCTGAATCCAAATACTCCTTTAGCTTACCTTCACCACTGAGCATCAAATGTGAGACCAAATAACCCTTGCCATGGTTCCATTGGTAAAGATGAGACTGGAAATAGTTTTTCAAATCAAACTCGCTAATCTCCTGCTTTTTGAATTTTTGCTTCAAAAACTGAGCAACGCGCAACTCCTCCACCAGATCATTCGCCTGTGAGATAAACTCGGGGGTTTGCATCAATCCCATGGACTCGGATTTGAGAATTCTCTGCACGATAAACTCGAAAAGTTTTTGCTGTTTCTCAGCCGCATTGCCCTTCAAAAGGTCCTTAACATCCCGATAGTAAATCTCCTCACCGCCGACCTGGGCCACCACCAGGTTAGAACTCCCCTGTTCAGGATTCGATTTTTTCAGACCGGACTGGGTTTTTAGAAAAAGACTGGCATCTTTATCTTTCCCCAATCTACCCAAGGTCTCGTAAACCTCTTTTCGATAGCTCACGCGACTTTCAGAGGGATCCAGCGCCTGAATCAGGTAGAGAACCCTTAAAAGATCCTCATGATTTCTCTCCTGTTGGTAAAGTTCGCGCAGGACTTGCAAAACTTCGAGACGGTTCGCCTCCTCCGGCGTGCGCTCATACATACTCCACAAGAACCCCGCCGCACTCTTGAAGGCGCCCACGCGCTTGAGAGCTACGGCTGCAGACTTAAGCTCATGTAAAGGTGATGACCCAGTCTGCTCTCCAGAGTTGTCTTTCAGGTAAAGCCCGTATAATGGCAAAATAGAGAGCAAAACCACGAGAATCAAAAGAGTCTGGGCTAAGGACGGAGCTGAAACCTTGCGTGTACGGTACTCCTTCATCGTCGACTCCTTTCACGGCTTTTAAAAAATCCCATCAAAGGTCGCACAT
>CAZRLV010000079.1:0-11907 GCA_964600955.1 uncultured bacterium | reverse complement strand
CGTCCTGTCAGTAGGAACGCGATTTTAGGAGCTTTAGGAGGGTGAGATGAAAAAGAATCAAGTTTTTGGGGGCGCTTTAATTCTTCTGCTCCTTAGTCTTATAAGTCAGGTTTCAGCCTATAATTTTAGACGCGGAAGGGTGAGTAATGATGCTCATCAGTCGGTTCAGAGACAGGAGCAGTCTTTGAGAGTTCATCGAAATAAACCGGTTTCAAGCAATCCTTACGATTTGAAACGATCAGTCAGTGAGCCTCAGTCCCAGAGCAAGAAATCTGTGAAATCTGACTTTGGATCGGGTCGAAACCTGCGTGACCTATCCGAAAGTCAACAGCCCAAGGCCCCTCAGCCCACCTGGCAGGGTCGTGGGCAAACGGGAATGGGTGTGATGTCTCCCTCCAGTGATCCATCTCCATTTCTGGGGGAAAGCCAGCCTGGGTATCGTAGAGACAGAAATAAAATTCCTTCCTCTCCGTTTGTAAGTTCGCAATCTGAAGAATTCACAGGGTTTCAGCCTGTGACAGGGCGCCCCAAAACTTCGGGACCCGTCTCGCAATGGGCATCCTTTATGCAGTCTCCTACCCCCAAAAAGATGGCTACGAATCCCATGCGTCCTATGCGGACACCCAATCGTCGACAGCAGAGATCCAGTAAGGGAAAATCGAATGAGGATTTGAATCTCAAGCCTTTCAGGGGCAAATTCTATAGCCGAGGAGGCCGCCCTTTTGCAATTGATCCCGGACTCTTGAAGCGCTGGGATGACCCCAGGCGTTAAGGTCCAAGAGGAACTAAAGTCTAGTTTTTTGGGGTTGCATAGGGTACACTAGCTTTGCCTGTGGTATTCGTAATGGAGACTCGTTTCGGGGCCTACACAGTACTCCTTAGGTACATCATTGTGGGCTAGTTCCACGTGTATGAGCCGCCTGTTTAAAAGCAGGCCCTGAGGAACCCTTCATACGGTATCGCAGGTCTCACAAAACCTGAGCAGTGTGCAGTTAATGAATGAAGTTTCTGGATGGAGGAAGATTAGATGGCATCACAAGAAGCATTAGGAATGATCGAAACCAAGGGGTTGGTTGGTCTCGTTGAGGCCTCGGACGCAATGTGCAAAGCCGCCAACGTAACTCTTGTAGCCTGGGAAAAAGTGGGTGGCGGATTGGTAACTGCCATTATTCGCGGGGATGTTGCCGCTGTAAAGGCCAGTACGGATGCCGGTGCGGCCGCCGCCAACAAGGTGGGCGAGCTGGTTTCGGTGCATGTGATCCCTCGGCCCCATTCTGACTTAGAAGCTGTTTTTAATATCTCCAGGGGTAAGGCTAGCTCCAAGTAATTCATGAAGCTTGGACGTGTGGCCGGGACGGTCGTTTGTTCCGTAAAAGACGAGCGCCTTCATGGTTTGAAACTTCTGGTGGTTCAAGAGCTTGATGTGGGACTCAGTCCCACACAGAGCTTTCATGTGGCCGCTGATACGATTCAGGCCGGCTCAGGTGATCTTGTTTTGTTTGCCTCAGGAAGTTCTGCCAGACAGACGGAGATGACCACCGGAAAAGCCATAGACTGTGCCACTATTGCTATCGTTGATCATGTAAATCTTTCATAGAGTCCTCTCGGAGGGAGCCATGAGTTTTTCCACGGACGAAATTGCGCGAATTGTCACTACGGTTGTGGATCAGCTGGAGCGTAAAACCTTGGGCTCGGACGAGCCTGGGTCGCCATCAGGGGTTCAGTCCACAGGGTATTCCTCTTCTGAGGGCTCCTATGCGGATGTCCCAACTTGTGTTCAAAGAGCCGGTCAGGCCTATCTGGCCTTTAGGGGCTCAAAGGTATCCATGCGCGAGCGCATGATCAGGGCCATTCGCGAAAGCGGGATGCAAAATCTTCAGCGCCTGGCGCGTCTGGCGCATGAAGAAACCGGATTGGGTCGTTTTGAAGACAAGGTCGAGAAAAACCGTCTGGTTCTTGAGAAAACCCCGGGTACAGAGGACCTTCAACCACGGGCTTATTCCGGTGATTATGGACTCACTCTCACCGAGGGGGCACCCTTTGGGGTGATTGGTTCAATCACTCCCACTACAAATCCTACCGAGACCATTTTTAACAATGCCATTGGCATGATTGCCGCAGGCAATGCCGTAGTTTTCAATTCACATCCCCGCGCAGCCGGGTGTTGTCGCTTTGCCGTGGACTTGATCAATCGTGCAGTTCAGTCCTGCGGGGGCCCTGAAGATTTGGTCACAATCATCGAAAACCCTAGTCAGGAAACAGGTCAGGAATTGATGCACCATCCTGATGTTCGTATTCTAGTGGTGACCGGCGGCCCGGGAATCGTGAAAGCCGCTTTTGCTTCGGGTAAAAAAGTAATCGCCGCTGGTCCTGGAAACCCACCGGCAGTCGTAGATGAGACCGCCGACTTGAGCCAGGCCGCACATGACATCATCGCCGGTGCCACCCTCGATAATAATATTCTTTGCACGGCTGAGAAGGAAATCCTAGTAGTGGAATCCGTGGCCGATGAATTTATTCAGGCTTTAAAGGCTCAGGGCGGTTATCAGGTGATTGGTTCAAATATCAAGCGTCTGGAAAACCTGATTTATCAGCAGGGTAAAATCAATGCGGATCTGGTGGGAAAGGATGCGGCCGTGATTCTAAGTCAGATTGGAATCGAGGTGGAACCTTCAGTTCGCATGGGTTTTATCGACTGTGATTATGATCATTTTCTGGTTAAAACCGAGCAGATGATGCCCATCTTGCCCGTGGTTCGCTGTCAGGATGTAGACCAGGCTATTGAACGGGCTATTGAAGCCGAGAAAGGTAATTTCCACACGGCCACCATGCATTCCAGAAATCTAGATGCCCTGCATAAAATGGCTGTAGAAAGCAATGTCTCTATTTTTGTAAAAAACGGCCCCCAGTTTGCGGGCCTTGGCATGGGCGGTGAAGGACATTGCACCATGACCATCGCCGGTCCAACCGGCGAAGGACTGACCTCAGCCCGCAGTTTCACACGCTCAAGGCGCTGTATCCTAAAAGGACATTTTAGGATTGTTTAAAGAGAAGAAGGAACTAAAGAATCATCGGAATGGGGAAAGAGAAGAGGAAACAATAGGAGTAATGGAAACAATGGGATCAATGGAATGGGGGGATAAAAATCCGTCATCCTACGGCTTGACCGGGGGATCCAATTATAAGGTCGTAAAGAGTTTATAATTTTATTCGGACTTCTTGCATTTAAAAACCTTAAAGCCTTCAGCCTTACAGCCTTTCCTCAACAAAGTACCAACATGAGAATCGTAATTGCATCTGATCATGGTGGGTTTAGGCTCAAGACTGTTCTTAAAGAGCATCTGAAGTCTCTTTTCATTTCTGAATGGGTTGATGATTTTGGTCCCTTTGATGAAAGATCCGTGGATTATCCTGACTTTGCCTTGAGTGTGGCAAGATGTGTTGCCTCAGGCGATTATGACATCGGGATCATGATTGACGGGGTGGGTATTGGTTCGACTATGGCTGCCAATAAAGTACGTGGGGTACGTTGTGCTCTTTGCTGGGATCAGTTTACGGCCCGTAATGCCAGAGAGCATAATCATGCCAATATGCTTTGCATCGGTGGGCAAGTCCTTGGAGACGCTCTTGCAAAAAGCATCGTAGAAATTTTTATCAACACCAGTCCCGCAGGAGGGCGTCACGCAGGGCGCGTGAAAAAAATCATGGCCATTGAGGAGGGCGCATGATTTTGGCCAGGGTTAAAGGCACGGTGGTGGCCACACATCATGAATCTGGATTTGATGGTCTGGCCCTTAAAATTGTGCAAAAAGTTCAGTCTCTCGACGAGGTTGATGATGAAATCTCCTCTGCCAAGGATCTTATCGTGATTGATCGAATAGGGGCCAACGAGGGGCAGTTTGTTCTTCTGGAAACCTCCATGGAGTCCTGCCTGGGAATGGATCGGCTTTGCGCAGCCGACGCCGCCATCATCGCCATTGTCGATTCACTTAGCGGGCCTTCCCATGCTTAGGGTTCGAGTCTCCGGCTTTTTGGAACGCGAAGGTCGATTGCTGCTGGTTGAGCATACCAAAGAAAATCGCTCCTACTATCTTTTGCCGGGTGGAGGGGCTGAGGACCGTGAAAATCTAGAGGTCTCACTGGAGCGCGAGTTTGAGGAAGAGCTGGCTATGAAAATCAAGGTGGGCGCTCTTTTGCTTCTAGCCCAGACCCTCTCACCTGATGGAGATCGAAACATTGTCCATCTGGTTTTTGCAGTCAGCTCAGAGGATGAACCCTCACATACCGGGGTGGATGAGCGGGTGTCTGGGTTTTCATGGGTAGATATTGAAAAACCGCTGGATAGGCCCTTTTACCCCGACATCCTCAAACGTCTTCTTGAATTGCGGGCCGACAATTCCTATAATGGTGTAGCGACGTTGTTTCCGGCGTGGCTTGACTAATCAACGGGCGGTTTCTTGAAGGTAAAATTCTGGGGTGTCAACGGTTCCATCGCATCACCCTGTGACTCCGGTAATATTCGGTTCAAGCTTAAGGCCGTGCTCGAAAAAGTCAATCTTGAAGATCTCAGCAGTCCGCAGTCCATTGATAACTTCATCGCAGCTCTTCCCCATTCCTTAACCGGGACGTTTAAAGGCAATACCAGTTGTGTGCAGGTACGCACCGCCTCCGGCAGGGATCTGATTTTTGATTCGGGTACGGGCGTGCGAAAGCTGGCCGTGGATCTGCTTAAAACTCCGCTTGGCAAAGGTGAGGGTGAAGTCAGTTTTTTCTTCTCGCATCTGCACTGGGACCATATCCAGGGTTTTCCTTTTTTTATCCCGGCCTATATTCCGGGCAATAAAATCCATATTTACGCTCGTGTCGAGGATCTGCAAAAGAAATTTAGTTTTCAACAAACCCATCCATATTTTCCCATGCTTTTTGAGCAGTTAGAGGCCGAGATTCAGTTTCACGAGCTAGGCGAAGGAGAAAGCGTAGATTTAGGTGAAGGTCTTGATGTGAACAACCTGGCTTTGCACCATCCCCAGGTCTCGCATTCTTATTCGGTCACCGAGCAGGGGAAAAAAGTTGTATATATGACAGATTCCGAGTTTCCCTTGGGTGATTTTGAGATCATGAAAAAGGTCGCAGGATTTTGCAAGGGAGCCGACATTTTAATTTTTGATTGTCAGTTCACCTTTCAAGACGCCATCTCCAAGGAGGACTGGGGACATTCCTCCGTGTTTACGGGAATTGACATAGCCTCAGCCGCCGAAGTGAAGCATCTTTTTCTCTTTCACCACGAACCCGCCTACGACGATTCTAAAATCGAAGCCCTGATCGGTGAAGCCCATAAATACCGCGACACCGTAGGAAACAAAAACTTAAAGCTAACCGGCTCCTACGATGGCTTAGAAGTGGAAATTTGAAGAGGCCGAAGGAACTAGAGAACTATCGGAACTAGAGGAATCATCGGAATGGGGAAAGGAAAAAATAGTCACCATCTTCTGCTTCCACCTCCCCGCTCTTTTCTTATTCTATAGTTCTCTATTTTTGTCATTCTCCGGCTTGACCGGGGGATCCATCTTCGACTTTTTTTCTCTTCACATTCCTCTAGTTCTATAGTTCTTGCTTTCAAAACGCCTCAATAGCTTTTTGGTCGTTGGGGTGGATGTCGAGAATTGTGGTGAGCTGTAGCAAATCGAAAATACTATAGACTTCATCAGTCAGGCTTGAGAATTTGAGATCGCCTTGCCGGGCCTGCGCGGTCTTGAAGCTCGACATGATCACCCCTAGATGCGTGGAGACAATGAAATTAACCTCGGCCAGGTTCAGAACCAGCTTATGGTTTCCAGCTTCGAATTCTGCGGTGAAAACCGCCTTGAAATCCTCTAGTGTGCTCATGTCCAGGCGGCCTTGAATATGCAGGACCACGGCACCTTTGGAACTCTCTTCTGTGCGTCGAATAAGCAATGGATTTGACATGACCTTAGTTTAGCATAGGGGGAGAAGAGAAGAAAAAGAAGTTTAACCACGAAAAACACGAAAAACACGAAAAGGCACGAAAGGTTGAAGAGAAGAGGGAAGAGGGTATAGCTCAGTGGTCGCGAGTCCTGTCACCGACAACCACCCTGTGTGCTTTGAGCTAGGGAAGGAAAGAGGCTGTGAGGCTGAACGGAGTTAGGTTTTTAGGTCAGAAGGGAAGAACTCCCCCATCCCATCTTCGACTTTTCTTTCTCTTCACATTCCTCCGATTACTGATTTCAAAATCTCACCCGAAACCCTAATCTGGTCCCAATTCCGGTTTCGGGGAGGCCGTATCCTGAATCCCAAACTGAGGGTACAGCCAGATCGCGATCGAGTAGATTTTTGACGTAGAGAAAGACTTCCTGGTCTTTTTCGATTTCATGTTTTAGGGTCAAGTCGGTGCGAAGATAAGTCCCCAGAGGGTGGGCCGGGGTGGTGGGCTCCAGACCTGAACCGTCACGCCAGTCCCCCATGGATCGAAATGCGAGTCGCCATTCAAGGGGCTTGCCTCTATGATGGAATTCAAGATCAAAAATTCGCTCTGGGAAGGCGAAATGATCCTGCGCTCTGACTTCATCGCGGCTTTTTACATGCGAGGCACTTAGATTCATGTCTAGATTTTTAGCGATTTCTCGCCCCCATTGAAGTTCCACTCCGTGAGATTTATGCAGGCCGGAGTTGGCATACGACCCGCCTGTAACCTCAATTCCATGATTCCACTCACTGCGAAAAAAGGTGAGATTAAAATGTGATTTTCCCTGGCGTTTTTGATAAATCAACTCGTATGTATCGACTTCTTCAGGTTGTAGATTGGGATTGCCTGTGACGGCACCTAAAGCCTTTAGCTCACGTACAGCCGGAGCGCGGAAGGCATTTCCGTAGAGGAGCTTATAAGCGGTATTTTCATCCGCTTTGTGGATGAGCCCGACTCGGGGTGTGAATTGTTTGCCAAAGCTGGGATAGTCGTCCAATCTTCCGCCGAGGATAAGATAATTCTTTTCCTTAATTTTTGTGCGTGTGCTGAATAGTAAATGTTTAAGTTTACGACTGTCTCCGCTATAAGGCTCCGGTGTTATGCCCGTATTAGCAATATTAAAATAAGCATCATTGACCCTCTGCCAGTTCATTCCTGCGCCAATAACCCACTGGATTTTGCGGGTGCCCTCAGGCTGTTTTAAGCGCAGGCTCCATCCCGACCTCAGATCTGTGCGATTATTAACGAATTGGTTATTGCCCATCATGTCAAAACCAAAGCGCAGTCCACTGCCAGAGCGAAACGCTTTGAGCTCTAACTTTCTCTCGTCTTGAAGCTCCTTCTCAAGCTTCACCCAGCCCATACCCAGGTCTGTCTCGGAGTCACCACTATCCGGTCCTCCAAAAAAGCGGGTTACACCGGGGATTTCATCCGTTTCACGTTGATGGAACAAAAGTCCCAGGTCAAGATCGAGACCTTTCTCAAGTTCAGACTTCCACCTCAAAAGCGCAGATCCGGATTCAAAACCCTCATCGCGTGAAAGGGTTCCCAGGGGAGCCAGGCTCGCTCGGCGACTGCTGTAATTGATGTTTTGATTTCCCTGTCCATCCACGGCAAAAACGGCAGAAAACCGACTTTTCTTTGTGAAGCTCTTGGAGTAACGCAGGTCAATTCCGCTTTGCTTAGGGTCGCCAAACGCCCCGGAGACTTCAAAACCATCTTCTTCAGGGTTCCAGGTGGAAAACCCCAGAATACTGTGAAAAGCGTCACTACCATGCAAGGCTGAACCCGGACCACGAATCATTTCAAATTTTGAAAACAAGGCCAGATTCATATTTGAGAGGCTATAAATGGCCGTACCCACACTATAGCGAGTCAAAGGAATGCCATCAATGAGCAAAGAATGACCACGAGCCGGTGAGAGATCTGAAGTATAACCGCGCACCGAGAGCCCGGTGCCGCCAAGCGTAGGATAATTGGCCACCCCCGGAATGAATTCTACGAGGGGTTGGATTCCCACCCGCGCTCCGCGCATTCTCCACTGTTCTTCGGTAACCTTGGTCACCGAGGAGGGAACCAGCAGTTCATCCGTGGGAAAAACCGTAGCCACCTCGGTTTGAAGTTCCAGAAGCTCATCAAAACTCAAATGATAAAAGCTCTCCTGAGTTGCAGAAAACCCGGAAAAAACCAAACCCAAACTCAAAAATAAATTGAAATAAAATCGCCGCATATTGTTCACTGGTTGACTCTAATCAAGAAAAACATATTCTTCCTGACTCCTGACTCCTGACTCCTGACTCCTGACTCCTGACTCCTGACTCCTGACGACCTCTACCGTCATGCTGAACTCGATTCACACCATCTTCTCTTTCGTAATAATCCCATGTGGCAAAACCCCTGGATCCCGAATCAAGTTCAGGATGACGGCGGTGGGGGTTCCTCATTCCCTTGATTCCACTATTTCCATTGTTCCCATTGATTCTATTGTTTCCTCTTCTCTTTCCCCATTCCGATGATTCCTCTAGTTCCGATAGTTCTTTAGTTCCTTCTTTTCTCCCTCTTCCTCAATCACTCCTCTTAATCCTCGCGATCCTCAAAAGCCGCGAATCCAACCTGAGCCCTGCGGCTCTGGAGGTATCAAAATTGATCTCGAAGCGCAGTCTTTGTCTTTCATCATTGTAAAAGCGCATGATGCCACCCTGATTAGTGAACCAGTCATCTTCGTTAATGGTTAAAATAGCGCGGCCCTGAGCGGCATCGAGATAGGGTTTGACCAACTCCGGGTCATCGGCACTGAAATAGGCCACATGGCAGGTTTTGATTTCTGCCGGTGACTGGAGCATATAAACCTCAACCGGAGTCTTGAGTACATCACTATTCGGCAAGTTTTTTTTAGCCTCCTCACTAAGGTGGTCACCCTCCATAAAACAATAGCGCAGACTTTTCGCCGAGTCCCAACCGGACATATCCCAGTTGACAAAAAGCGGAAACTTAAGAAAAAAGGCCAGCTTAATATGGTCGGTACGCGTCAACTCCTGGGCCTGAGGCGAACCAAACCAGGGGAAAGCTACCAAAATCAATAACCAGCACAGAATGTTTTTCGCCATGGTTGTGGGTGATTCTCCTATTGATTAAATTCTAAGACCTCAATCTTACTCCAATCCCCCAACAACTACCTAGCTAAGAAGCAAAAAAATCAAGTATTTTTCCCATCTCCCATCTCCCATCTCCATTAAAAACCTTATCCTATAGTTCGTGCTTGACCAAGGTTTACGACCTTGTGAATGGGGCCCCTGGTCAAGCCGTAGGATGACGCGCTTCGGGGTTTCTACATCCCCGCGCCCACGGGTGCTAGTTGTTTCCCCTGAGTTCAATCAAGAAAATTCAGGAGCAAAGCGTAAAATAAACGCGGGTCCCACCAGTGTAATTGGCTTCCACCCAGATTTCCCCGCCATGGAGGGTGACGATTTTTTTACAGGCCGCCAATCCCATTCCACTCCCCGGGACCTCTGAGTGCGTGTGCAAGCGCCTGAAAATTTCAAAAACCTCAGTTCTGAAATCCTCAGCAATTCCCACCTCGTTATCTTCAACGAAAAACACGGCATCGGGCTCTCCGGTGATATGGCCGATATGAATGCACGGGGATTTTTCACTGCGGTATTTAATGGAGTTTTGGATCAGGTTTTGCAGTAAAAGTTCTAATTGAGTGGGATGTCCAAAAACTTTGGGCAGGGGGTCTAAGGTGATTTGAGCCTCATTCTCGCGAATGAGCAAATCTAAGTTCTCTTCCACCTCATTAAGAATCACATGCAAATCCACCATCTCAAGCTGCCTGGGTTTGTCCAGGCTGGCGTAATCAAAAAGCCCGTGAATCATGGCTTCCATACGAAGTGCACCGTCGCGTGCGAAATCCAGATACTCTTTCTCATTGTCACTGAGTTTATCTGCCGTCCGTCGCATCAATAAATCAAGGTAGCTATGCACCATGCGTAAAGGCTCACGCAAGTCGTGGGCCAATTCCCGGGCAAAGTCTTGAAACTCTGAATTGGAGCGGCGCAGATTATTAAGCAAAGAGTTGCGGTTAATGGCATAGATTATGGCACGCTCCAGTTCGCGCGGGCTAAAGCGTCCTTTGGATAAATAGTCCTGGACTCCCAATCCCAGGGCTTTGCTAGCAATTTTTCGATCATCACTACCCGAAATGATAACCTGGGGTGTGCTGGGGGCCACTCTGAGGATTGCCCCAACGATCTCAGTTCCATGCGAGTCTGGCAGACTCAGGTCACAGAGTATGAGATCAAAGCGGGCATCCTTGAGCTTAGAAACTGCCTCTTCAAGGCTCTTGGCACGCACCAGGGTAGAACTCAGGTTCTTGAATTTGGAGCAGGCATGCTCTACGGCTTCAAAATCAACATCATCGTCCTCAATGCAAAGCACTAATTGAGAAGGGATCTGCACCGCGTACGTTTTCTCAGTTTCTTCAGCCATAGGACAACCCCATCCCCACCCAGGAGCCCCCACGACAAGCTCTCTTGTTGTGGGGGGATAAAGTCTAGTACAAAAAATCCAAGCCTGTCAATCGGGGGAGAAGAAAAAGGCTGTCAGGCTGAGGGCTTTAAGGTTGTAGGTTTGGTTATTCCGTCCTAACCCACTCATAGCCTCTACCATCTTATCTTCATTCCATTGATTTAATTATTTCCATTGCCTCCTCTTCCATTACTGAGTCCTAAAGCTTTGCCGACTAATCTCTAGGGGTCTATCTTTCATGCCTAAACGAAGTATCGCTGGCTCTTTTGTTCTAACCCTGGCTCTCCTATGCCACTCGACTGCGACCCTTCAAGCCAGCAAAACCATGGAAAATCCAGCTCCCAATGGCCGTAGGGAGATGCCCAGGGCCGGGGTTTTTACCACTGAGGACCCCTATGGCGGCGTGTCTTATGAAGAGCGACCCGATGTGGGGAAGGAAGCTCGTATTTTGACGGTGACAGACCTTCTCAAATCAACGGTACCCACGTTCTGGAAACATAAAACCAGTCTTGATGATGGTCTTGAGGTCAATCGACTCACGGATATAAAAAATCAAATCGCCTTGCACGAGACTGAAATTATTCGTGGGATTCAGAAGGTGCCCGGAATTATGGAGATTCTAGATGATAATAAGGATCAGGAGGCCGAGATTCAGCATTTTTTGACTCTGCGTAGGGCCGAACTACAAGATATTTATAAACAGCTGAAAAAACTCAAACACGATCTTGAGGATGAAAAGCATGACAAGAGCACGGGACTTTCGGATGTGCAGGACAAGATTAAAAAGCTCTATGATGAAATTGATATCCACCTTGAAGGTCCCGGCTCCACTTATAATGATGATTTTGTCTCCAAAAAAAAGAAAACCATTCGCCGTCTCATGACCAAGAAGCGCAATTTGCGGCGGGATTTTAAGCGTCTTGATTATCCCAAAATGAAATCTCTGCAGCACAAAATTGAGTTTCTTGAAGAGAGGCGGCGCGAGATCCATCAAAAAAGTAAAAACCTCAGTTTTTCTTATATTCAACGTCGTATTAAGCGCGTAGAAAAGAATAATGCCCGCATTAATTATCTCGTATCAATTCATCTTGACCGCGCACAGGTTCAAGAAGTCCAGGCCAAGCTTGGGCGATTGCGTGAGGTGCGTCAAAAACTGGCCTCAGTAACAAAGAGCGCAACCCAGGCGGGTAAGGAAAAGCTGGATCTTGAAGCGGATATTCGCTTCGAGGAAAAATACTATGACCAGGTGGCTCGTAGAGAAGGGCAAATTCTAGACGAGATTCGCCGCACTCGTGAGGCCGTGCATGGACTGCGCTCCCAGGAAAAAGTGCAAGCCGGAAGCTCCAAAATCCTATCTCAAGAGCTGACACCGTGCCGGTCCCAGAGCATGGTCCCCG
>CAZRLV010000078.1:10859-12094 GCA_964600955.1 uncultured bacterium | reverse complement strand
AGGGATTCACGCCCTTCTTGGGCTTATCTTAATGGCATTGGGACTTGATCTGGTATCCAGGAATTTAGCTGCAGAGGTATGTTTAAGCAAGAAGGTGGATTGCGGACCTTGGTCCACAATGACGGAATCTATAGTGGGCTACATGAGTATTTTAGGCTTAACCGATAACCTATGAACGGAGCTACAGAACTATCGGAATCATCGGAATGGGGAGTCAAATTCCGTCATCCTACGGCTTGACCGGGGGATCCATTCAAATGGTCGAAAAGCTCTTCATCTTCATTCTGAATTCTAACGTCTGAGTCCTTAAATTCTTGAATTCTTGAATTTAAGATAGATCCCCCGATCAAGTCGGAGGATGACGGAAAGATGGGATGGATCCCCTGGTCATGCCAGAGATAACGGGTTTAGGGGTAGAAGACCGACAGGAGGATGTCGGGGATGGAGTCGGAAGCTTATTTATTTTTTGGCACAAGCAACAATCCTTGGGGTTTTTACGTAGAATTAATAGGATATGCGCTTGCTGGTAAATTCGTTTGGGTTTAAATCTTTGCTTTTGGTTCTTTTCTTTGGGCCTTTTTTTCTGACCTGTATCGAGGGAGCATCAACGGGAGCAGGAGGGATTGGTGGCCCGGATGGAGCTGTTGATGCCTTTCGTACTCAGGTACCTCAATATTTGTATGATAGCAAATCAGCTTATAAGGCTGGAGGTCGATTCATGGGAGCCCTGGGTGCCAATTTCATGCAATACGCCCTAATCATCGGGGGAATTGGAGCGAGTGCCGCCATCATTGAGGATTATCGCCGCACAGGTGAGGTCCACCCCGAAGTAGCTCTTGATTTTCTTACGGACTCAAGCTTTATGAAGGCCGCCCTTGGGATTTTTGCGGGTGCCACAATCTTTAGCTTTGCCGCTTTGGCACTGCCTGCTGGTATACCAGCCTTTTTACAGATTGTCCCCGGGTTTTTTGGAGCGCATTTAGGACTTGAGGTCAGTCAGGGGACCTTTGAAGACATGAACATGGTCAAAGCCCTATTTGCTTCTGCTGCAGCTTCTGCCGCTTTTGTGGCCATGGGGTCTGGGGTTTTGGCCATTGGTGGAGGGATTCTTGCTTCTATGGCCGCCAATCGATTTTACGATGAATTTTTCAAGAAGGAGGCAATATACTCAGCGGGGCGGGGGGCGGGGGCCCGCGGCGCCGGGGGGCCGGGGGGGGAGGTAGCGCGGGGGTCGC
>CAZRLV010000078.1:0-10849 GCA_964600955.1 uncultured bacterium | reverse complement strand
ACTCCGCTGCCCCCGACCCTATCCCCCTCAAAGCCTGGGAGCCGGTTCTTGAATTAGCGCCAGAGTCACAAAGTTCTGGCGTGAAAACCTCGTCGGAGGAAACCCGGCTCAAAGATCGTCTGCTTTTTCGTCAACGCGAGGACGCCGCACGCACCCAAGACCGCGAGGAATTTCTGCGATTACAATAAATTGACTGTCTTAATTCAGGCGCAGCAGCCTTCACCTTTGAAGGTTGCGCTACCTTCCTTGATAAGCCAGGGAATCATCAAAAGCGCTGCTACCGGGTCAGCCCACCACCAACCTAGAGCCGCGTTAGCTGCCAAACCTATGAGTAGAGTCAGCGAAAGAATCGCACAAACCAGAGTTTCTTTGGCCTCAGCCTCCAGAGAGGTCGACTTCAATCGACGGGCGGCGCGGATTTTGGCCCAGGCGATTAACGGCATTACAATCAAAGAAAGGACAGCCAGAAGAATCCCGTAGATGGACTCGTGGGGAACCTGCTGTGTCCATAAATTCCAGCTTGATTGGAAAGCCACAAAGACTGCTAGAAGATAAAATGTCACACCCACAAACCGATGCACAAACTCTTCAGCGGCTTGTACGCGTTGTTCATCAGCCCCACGTGCTTCAATTAGCAAACGAATCAAAACAGCCACAGAAGCTGAACATTCAATGAGACTATCAAGGCCAAAACCGATCAAAAGGATGCTCTCGGCATCATGGCCAAGCCAGAGCGAGATAACGGATTCAATGGCGTTGTAGACCAGGGTGATAATCACCAGCCAGATAGCCAAGCGTGTAAGTTTGGCGCGGTCATCCTCTATCTGGGGACCGCAACATGAAGCTTCAGGCTCTGTATTAGTGCAATTTGACATTAGATTATTGGATGTCATCTGACTACCGATTCTTCCAACTCCTGTTTCATCTGGGCGAGGCTTTCTTTGGAGGGGGCGTAGTCTTTTGCCGCTGCCTTGCCAAACCATAACATAGCTTGCCGGTGATCTTTTTCAACGCCATGACCCTCAAAATAAAGCAAACCCAGATTATGCTCTGCAGCTGGAAACCCTTGATTGGCGGCCTCGGTATACCATTTTATAGCCTTTTGATAGTCCTGAGACACTCCTTTTGCATGCATATAATTATAGCCTAGATTGAACTGAGCTTTGGCATTGCCCTGTTTTGCAGCCTTTCCATACCAGTGACTGGCCTCTTTATTGTCTGCTTCTATTCCCCGACCTGAGGCAAATAAGGCGGCCAGATTGCACTGCGCTACAGGCAGTCCCTGCTCGGCGGCTCTCTTGTACCATTTAAAGGCCAGGGGTTGATTTTTGCGCGTACCAAGACCCGAAAAATACATGAATGCCAGGGCCTGCTGCGCCTCGCCAAAGCCAAGATTAGCTGCTGTGGCGTAGAGTTCGCGGATTTTTTTATAGTCGGGTTTTCCTGATTTTGTCTCTTCCAGGGCTAAAGCCTCTTCATAAAGAGCCTTAGGTGAAACCCCCTTGGCTTCTCTTTCTGCCAAAAATCTGTCATAAACCTCTGTACAGGAGAGTATCAATGCTATGCGCTCAATTATTTCCTGTGCTTTTTTGTCGTCATAGCTCTTGGCAAGAGACTTGTGGATTTTTTCCAGCAGGACATAAAAATCCAGACTTCCTCGGCTTGATTGAATTCTCAGCCCATCCTGTACCTGCTTCTTGATCTGAAGAAAACGAGCCTTTTTGACTTTCAGAAATCGATACAGCTTATTGAAAGCGTCTTTTTCCCGTTCCTCAAACTTCCCGTCCTTCATGATTTCACAAAGCAGGGTTTCTAAGATCTCTTCCGAAATTTCCGTTGAGATTTTATCTGACATAATTACCTCAATCAAAGGATGTAGGCTTGTCGTCGTGAAGCCCGATCCACCCCCTATCTTCCTGGTTACTCAACCCTCTGTGGCTGAATTCCTGGATCCTGAATCAAGTTCAGGATGACGCTGTGGCTCTTTCCTCATTCCATTATTCCTATTGGTTCCATTGATTCTATTGTTTCTTCTTCCAATTCTCCTGACTCGGGAATTCTGTCTCCTGTCTTCTCATTATCCTCTGATTTCTGATAGTCTTACCTCAAAGCCTAATACCCCTCAGCCTCACAGCCTTGCTTCTTCATCCCATTTTTCCCTTGGCGTCTCTCAGCGCTGTTCTCAGACCTTCCTCGATGACCGGATGATAGAAGGGCATGTCTAACAGTTCATCAATATTTAGATTTTGCTGACAGGCCCAGGCAAGCAAATGTCCCAGGTTTTCGGCTCTGGGGCCAAATATCTCTGAACCGAGGAGCCTTGATGTCTTGGGGTCAAAATAAACCCGTAGCCCGCCCTGATTGACACGCATGACCCGACTGCGCCCCTGATCTTCAAAAGAAACTGAACCCGTGACAAAATCCTGGCCCGTATTTTTAAGCTGGAGATAGGAGCTTCCGGCAATGGCCATTTGTGGATCACAAAAAACTACAAAGAGGGGGGTGCGCCTGAATCCTGGTTGATGTTCAGGAAAGGTCGCCGCGTTTTTTCCCGCGATCCTGCCTTCATCTGAAGCCTCATGCAAGATCAACAGCTCATTATTAACATCACCGGCAATGAAGATATGTGAATCACCGCATTGCATGGTTGCTGGATTAAACACAGGCACACCCCGCTCACCAAGCTCCAGGCCTGTGTTTTTAAGACCGATCTCAAGATTGGGCGTGCGTCCTGTACAGACCAGTACCTTGGAATAGGTTTCTTTACGCGGCTTTTTTTGATTGTCGAGAAACTCAATCTCTACCTGAGTTCCAGCCCGCCTGAGAGATTGAAGGTCCTCACATTACTGCAAATCAAATTCACTTGAGAGAACCTTGCGGCAAAGGGATTTCAGCTCGGGGTCTGTAACAATACCCACACGGCCTCCACGTCCAAAAACCGTGGTCCGAACCCCCAGGCGATGTAAGGCTTGCCCCAGTTCCAAACCAATGACGCCGGGGCCAATAACTGCAACAGAGTCCGGGAGATCCTCCCAATCGAAAACATCGTCATTAACCACCAGAGCATCGCCAAGATGCTTAAAACGATCAGGATAGGTGGGGGTCGATCCGGTGGCGATTACAATAGATTTGGCGGTAACTTCAGTATGATCATCTACCTGAAGTCTATGGGGATCTAAAAATCTGGCGAAGCCTCTAATGCGGTGCTTGGAGTCGAATGATTCCACCGACTCAAGTACAAAACCCACGAATCGATCCCTCTCGGACCGTACTCTTTGCATGACCGCTCTACCATCAACCTTGATCTTTCCCTCGAGAACCACTCCGAAAGGCCCCATCTCGCGGGCATGGTAAGCAGCGTCTGCCGCCGAAATCAGCAGTTTGCTTGGCATACATCCCACACGAGCACAGGTGGTCCCATAGTGGAAGGCTTCAATCAAGGCAATGGAATCGGTATATTCTAAAGCCGCCCGGTAAGCCCCCATACCAGCCGTACCTGTACCTAAAATGGCTACATCAACATTTAATTGTTTCATAGGGCTGAGCATACCATTTATCGAAAATGAATCCCATCACCAGCCCCTTGAGACGCCAGCATACTCCTGAAAAAACTCGTAAAGGTTGCCTTACTGGTCACCGCACCAACACCGGCCGGACTTTCACGAACAAGACTCAGACTAAAACGGGGACCCATGGTTTTGGGACCTAAAAGCAATACTTCGGTTATATGATGGTCCAGGGCCGGGTTCGCTATCAGGGTGGCTTGGACCTTGTCAAACCCTAGCTGACTCGCCAGGGCCAAGACTGCCATGGTGTTGACATTATTGGGCGCCAGAGCGCAAAGCTCTCTAAGAGGGCCATCATAAAGCACGCGCTCCGCTTTGGTTTCTAGAAGTGGTGGATCCAAAGGAGCATGGAAATGCAAACTTCGCGGGTGCTTTTTCATAGTGATTTGAGCCTCAGCAAGCTGATTGGCCCCCACTAAATTTAAGACCTCCTCCAGACCCGGCAGAGCACCTCTTGGAATATAAAGACCATGACCATCATTATGATTCGCAGCACGGAGTATTTTAGCTTCGAGCGCCAAATCGGCAAATGCGGTCGGAGAACCGGCCATATAATCGGCACTGGACAAAAAACTAACTCCGTGGTCGATGCTAATTTGTGGATGGGCCACCTCAACGATCAAGTCTGGATTGCGAGTTTTGAAATCGGCCAAACTTTCTAGGACCAGATGAGAAGGGAGCCGATCTCTAAGGATTTTCGAGGAACGATTCCAGATAAAGGCCAGTTCATGCGTGGATTTAGCTTCAGGGGCATTAAGAATCTGATCCACTAAAAATTAACCCAATTCTCCAAAACCTATAATTACTACACGCCTCACTAGAACCCTATCCTTATTTTTAATTCTCAAGATCCATCAGATCCATTTTCATTTCCTTAAAGGTTTGGGAGCGTCCCAATACCTTTACTTTCTGGATTTTCTTCGACCTAATCTCCAGTTGAACCAAAATCTCAGAGGGTAGTCCCATGCAATAACCCTGTTCAAACTTCAGATGTTCAGCTTCCTTGTCCGAAACCAAACCGCTATGATAGAGGTTACAAGCCAGTGCTCCGGCAGACGTACCGGTTGCTGACTCCTCATTGATCCCCACAGTGGGCGAAGAATTTCGACAATGGGCCGTTGCATCTCCGACTGTTTCCAGACTGAAAACATAGACTCCAATAGCATCATGATCACGGCTGATTCTATCGATCATCTCCAGATCAAAGCGGATATTGCTTAACTCATCCAAGGTCTTTACTGGAACAAAAATCTTCTTTAGTCCGGTAGAGACAATTCGGATGGGTAACAGATCCGAAAAACTTTCCAGCTCAAGCCCCAGGGCCGTAGCTAAAAGTTCCGGTGCTAATTCCATCCCGAATTCAGGTAGATTCTGTGTCATGGAACAAAGCCCTCCTGAGCGAATCTCAATATTTTGAACGCCGGCCAGAGTCTCCATCTTATGATGTCCTTCAGCCAGAATCCCCTGAGTGAACAAAAGATGATAGGTCGCCATAGTCGCGTGACCGCAAAGTCGAACTTCCTGGGTGGGGGTGAAGAATCTTACTCTCTGATCCGCGAGAGAAGAACCCAAAACAAAGGCCGTCTCCGAAAAACCAGCTTTTGCGGCGATTGCCTGCATCTGCCTCTCAGAGAGAGAGTCGGCACTGAGAACTACCCCTGCTGGGTTTCCCCCCTGAGAATCGCTGGTGAAAGCATTGACCTGAAACAGTTTTATGATGCCCATTGGATACCTAGGAGGTCATTTTTGGTTTGTGTCTGGTGCGAAGTCCTGGGGCATGCGTTTGATAAAATCTCGAATATAATTTCTTTTATCCAGGGTGATTCCCGCGTTTAAGGATCTTTGGTAATAAGCAAGTGCATAGTCTGGCCGACCCAGGTTTTCCCATGCAATTCCCAGATAGTAGAGAGTGATCCCCGAATATTTACGCAGTTCCCAAGAAGCCTCAAGCTCAGATAATGCCAAATCCCAGTTTCCAGACATCCCGTGTAACTGCCCCATCTTCGAATGATATTGCCAGGCATCTGGATCTTTTCTAAGGGCCAAGCTCCGAAACATTTTATAGGCTGTGTTGATCAATCCGTGCTTAACCAGTAGGTCCCCTGCATCAGAGAGTGCCTGGGGCTGGTCTTGAAACCTGGATTGCATCGCAGCAAGCACATCAATATAACGCTTGAGAGGATCTTTGGCAGCAAGATAAGAACGCAATAGATAGAGATGGTTAGAAGCCAGATCAGGTCTAAGATTTACGGCGTGTCTGAACATGGTGCTGGCTGAAACCGGGTCTCCAGTCTCTAGCAGCACAAGCCCACGCAGATGCAAAATCTGATAATTGCGCGGATAAGCTCTGACACAAGTCTTGGAGCGTCTTAAAAGATCAGTTTGCAACCTGTTTTTACGCATATTCATGACTGAATCCACGCAGAATTTTTCAGATAGCCTTGCGCAGGAATGCGGAGCAAGCATGAAAAACAGGGTCGCTACCAAGACAATCATGATTTTTCGAGCCCAAGAGTCTTAGGAGATCTAGAGCCAAAAGCAGCCAAGGTATCTGGGAGCTCACGGATATGAACATCGCGTTGCGGATAGGGGATCTCTATTTCCTCAAGCCGCAGTCTTTCAAAAACATCGGTGAGCACTGAGCTATGTACAATGGGAAAATGATCCAAGTCCTTGATATGCACCCTCAGCTCAAAATTCAGTGAACTATCACCAAGTTCGTTGAAAATTACCGCTGGTGCTGGATCATCCAGGACATCCTTATGCTTGTCTGCCACATCAAGAAGAATGTCTTGCACTCTTCTGGCATCTTCTTTGTATGCCACGCCCACAGGGATATCGAGGCGCAAAACCGGGTTGGACAAAGACCAGTTCACCAGCGAGCCTGTAATAAAGTCCTTATTTGGAACAATCAATTCACGGTTATTGAGATCGGTGATGGTAGTAGCTCGAATCTTGATTTCCGTGACTTTCCCGGTCGTATCACCCACCGTGACCAGATCATTGATACGCATGGGCTGTTCAAACAAAATAATGATTCCGGCTACAAAATTAGCGAAAATCTCCTGAAGACCAAAACCCAAGCCCACTGTCAAAGCCGCCGCCAGCCACTGAACTCGGTCCCAGGTTATCCCCAGGAAAGAGCAGGCGATGGTGATTCCTAAAATGACAACGATATACTGCAAAACAGTGACCGTGGCATAGCTATGACCCCGGGCAAAATTGAGGCGACGCAGTAGGAACACCTCCAGCATTCCGGGAATATTGCGAGAAGCGAGAACAGTAAAGAGCATAATAATGATGCTGATGATCAAATGACCCAACGTAATGCCCACGGACTTATCCATAATTTCCAGAGAGGGAATTCCAGTGGCATCTACAACGGTGTGTGAAACTTGCTGAGCAACGGACCAGAGCGTGACACGATCAAGGATTTGAAGTGCGGGAAGCAGATCAGACCAGATAAACCAGAAACCGATAAGCAGCAACACAGTTGCCGTACCCTGTAAAAAACGCTGGACTTGCACCTGGATCTGCTCGGAGTCCAATGTGGGTGAAGATGGTGTTTCCTCGTGGGGTTCAGCTTCTTCACGCAGTTTTTCACGCAGGAGGGTCTTGCGCAAAAGAAAGACAAATCGCATAAAGAGTTTGCGCAAGATCAGAATAACAAAGAAGCAGCCCAGACTTTGCAAAGTCTTCACAAGAACCTGAAAAGCTGCGTAGTGGTATCCCGCAATGGAGATGGCAGCCAGCGCCCCAGGCAGAATGATGGCCATAGAATACAAAACCCAACGATATCGAAACAGGAACCCACTGGGTTTACGGATCAAGATGGGACCTAAGAAACTGCCCTCAGGATGCACCGACCGGGGCAAAAAGATACAGAGCACAATCAAAGGGACACAGAAAAAGAGCCTCTGAAAATCGCGAATTTCTTCTGAAGGGGCAAAAACCAGCATTGAATACAAAAGAATACAAGGATAAGCAATACTTAGAAACAACCGCAGGGTAGCCCTCACAGGTTTACTTCCCTCGCCCTTCCAAAGCAGGAGATGCTCCCCAAGAGCAGGGCGTCTGAGAACCAGTAAAATAAAGGAGAAAATAAAAGAGAAAACCGAGAGCAGGGCGAGTCCCTGAGAAAGACCCGTGGAAAAATCCGTCGAGTGTGAGGGATCATCAACGGCCCAGGCACAAAGGTAAAAAACACTGGGCCATAACAGCGATAGAAACAAGGCCCATCCAAAGGCCTGGAAAATAGGATACAAGGCTGAAATCCCGTCCTTTTCCCAACGCTGCCCGGCCCGATCCATAAAACGCAAACCATAGCGCCTAAAACCTAGTTGAAGTACCAAAACAAGGACCAAAAAACTGAACCCAAGCCAGCTTGCCCGGATCTTACGAACGCCAATTTGAAGGCTGGCACCCCATTGATCAGGTGCTAAAAACCAGGAACGCAAGGCTTCAAAATGCAAAAGATGAGAGGGACGCCAGAGACGATGAGAACGAATCCAAAATATGCTCTCATAGATATAGGATCGAAACGCCTCAATTTCAGAAATGAGTTCATCCAGAACCGTATCGAGATCAACCAGGCGATGGATCAAGGTATTTCTCCCGCGAATCAGACGTTCCAGTAGACCGTCCTGACCCAATCTCAATCTCTCTGCCTCATCTAAGGCCGCGCCAATCTCTGACTTTAACGTTGAAGACCTGTCCATCTTAAGTCCATGCCCCAAATAAAAGGATGGTTTTCTGGCTAGTTTGGAGCGGTCTTCCTGGTAGTCCAGAATTTCAAGCTGTGATTCTAAAAGTCTGGACTGAATTTGTGCTCTACGACGCTGAAAGGACTCTACAGCCGGGAGTTCGGCCTGGTATTTCCGAAACAAAAAGGCTAAAACCTCATCAATAGCATGTGAACTGGCTCGTTTTCGCAAAGCCTGGTGCTCCTCGCGAACCTTGGCCAACATAAATCGAAAATTCTCTTTTTCCTCAATGATCCCATCCAACCAGGGACCTTGAGTCTCTGGCAACTCAGCTGTAAGAGCGGCGTTTTCTCTCGAAATAGAGCGAATCACAGGGTGGCTGGATGACACTTGTGCCTGCATTTTCAGAGCGCGAGATTTGGCTTGCCTGGCTTCCTTTTCACGTCTTTGACGCAAAACTTCCCGCAGAGTCTCCAATGATTTCTCACCCGTTTCCAAAAGCTGTCTGGCTTCATTGAGACGAGAATCAAAAATGCGGGTTTGAAAATCGAATCCAAGAATTTCTTTCTCGTATAGAATCAACTCCAGCTTCATACGACGCAGCTTCGCATCACGCAGTGAAACCGAAGCGAATCTCAATGACTCAGGTTCAGTACCCGCAAGCGGCTGTTCTGTCTGGACATTTGAGATTTTTTGCCGGGTCTCAGCCAAAAGTTTAGGAAGCAAGAGGCGACGACTGGCATGCCTCCTACGCCGCGTTTCTAAAACACTCAAGTCTTTACGAAGATTAACCAAGGCATTTTGAACCAGGAGTAGCTCCTGCTCCAATCGCACAATATCCCAAGACTCAAGGTCGGATCTAAATGGAAGTTTCACGCGGTGAGCCGACTTTGAAGCTTCAACCTTAAGAGGAAGCTTTCCGAGTTGAAGCACTTGATCCAATGCCTCTAGGCGGCTTTCTCGCTCAGTAGTCCAGGTTAGCTCCTGTCGAACTCGATCGTATTGTTCCAATACCTTTTTCTTGATGGATGATTCCAAGGAAGGATTGTCTTTTACAGCCTGAATGGATAGAAGAAGATCGCTCAGTGAATCCTGCGATAGAGAGCCTGGATTCTGTGGAACCGCCCTAACCGATGCCCCACCCGACAAGAACCCACAAAGAATGAGAGTCCAGACTGAACAACGAAACTTTGAAGTCTCAGGGATCATTTATCCTGCTCTAGACGAATTTCAACCTCAATTTCTTCCTTGCCGTCCAAGGAGACATTTTGAACAGACTTTTCAATTTCCTTTTCGAGATGGTTCAATTTTTTTCTTTTCTTCTTGGCTTTTTTCTTCAAGCGATGACCATGAGACTTTTTTCTAAATACATGGATATCACCCATGAGAAAGTGTTCCAGCCTCTGTCCTTTAACCAAAGCCTCCAGAGCCGTTTGGGCATCTACATTGTGGAGCCGGATTGAAACCTTTTGCTGACCCAGATCATCAGATATAATCGCGTTCAGCCGTGCCGACTGAAGAATTGAAGACAGCACAACTGAGAGGGGTTTATTCTCTATGCGAATACTAATGGGTCGATGCGAAGATCGACTGATCTTTTTTGGACTCAAAACAAACCACCCTGCCGTCTGTCGCAAATCAAAACCACAAAGTCTGGATAATCTCTGTAAAACTTCTCTTGGTGTGGACGACCCCGTCTCATACAGGGAAAAAGTAAACCGCTTTTTCCAGAGATTTTCAGAGGCATCCTTGAGAAAAAAAGATGGAATCAAACCTTTCCATGCCAAATCTCCAAGAATTTTATCGAGTTTTTCGCGTCGATAAACGGCAACTTCCTCGAAGTCCTCACCCTCGCTCTCGTCTTCATGACCTTCTACAATGCCTGAGGATGTGGTAGTAACTAGCGATTCTGGCTTTCCATCCGCTCCCAGTTCAGGCCAGATTAGCATCATGGATTCTGACGCTTTTTCTGTCTGGCTATCGTTGGGCAAAGTCACACCCATGGGGGGAGGGTCTGCATGTTCACCCTTGAGGGCTGGCTCACCAGCAAGTTTTGAAATCGAAAGAAATATCAAAAGTATGAAAAAACGCATCAACAACTCCTCCTGCCCACCTGTAGCCCCGTACATTTTATATGATTTTGCGCTGTTTTTGTATAAGAAACGATGGAATGGAGCCAGTAGTCGAGGAATTCAAGTAGTCAAGGTTAAGAAACATGGACTTCCTTCTTCATTCTTGACTGTCGTCATCCTGCGGCTTGACCAGTTTGGGGGTTGATGGGGTTGGTCATCTGAGTCATTGTATTCATGTTAGAATCATCCGGAAAACGGAATAGGGGAAGTGGAGGTCTTTTGAAAGCCATTCTGGTCACCGTAGGTAGCTTTGGAGACGTGCATCCTTTCATCAGCATAGGACAAGGGCTGGTATCGCGTGGTCATGAGGTCTGGCTTCTCACCAGCGGTCATTTTGAAACCGTTGTTCGCAAAGCTGGACTGAATTTCTTTGCTCTGGGAACTCGTGAGGAATACCAGGAATTTCTGGGGTTGGTGGATTTCTCCAAACCTTTTGAGATTTGTCCCA
>CAZRLV010000077.1:0-12348 GCA_964600955.1 uncultured bacterium | reverse complement strand
ACAATCTAAAGATATATAAGAAGCAAAACATAAATAAAATCTCAAAATCCAAAGGCAAGCGTCAAAGTGAACCTGAGCAACTCATTGAGCGCTACAGTGCGGATGTTATCCGCTATTGGACCGCCGGTGCCAAACTCGGCTCTGACTGTTATTTCGAAGAGCAGGAATTTAAAATCGCCGGGAGATTGGTCACCAAAATCTTCAACGCTTCACGCTTTGCCCTTTCTCATCTTGAAGAATTCGACAAACCCGATCCCCGCAAAATCACCTTTCCCATTGACCGCGGACTGGTCTCGATTTTGCAGTCCGTAATTGATCGAGCGGATCAACACCTTCAAGCCTATGAATATTCGTTGGCACTGTCGGAGACAGAAAGCTTTTTTTGGGGCTTTTGTGACAATTATCTCGAACTCGTGAAACACCGCGTTTATAACCCACAGGAGCATGGTCCAGGGGGAGGAGACTCGGCGAAAAATACGCTTTACACGGTTCTTTTTGCCACTCTCAGATTACTAGCTCCCTATATCCCACATATCACAGAGGAAATCTACCAAAGCGCCTTTCGCCAGATTGAAAACGAAGTTTCAATCCATCTTTGCTCCTTTCCGGAAAAAGACCTAGCCCTTGTATCCATAGAGGACGAGAAAAGCTACCTGGATGCTTGCAGTTTTATCGGTGCCGTCAGAAAATTCAAGACTGAGAATCGTTTGAGTTTGAATACAGAGCTAAGTGCTATCCATTATCAGGACCAGGAGTACCCCGCCTTGAATGAAACTCTAACCGATGTATCCAGGGCGGCAGGCTGTGATAAAATTTCAAATACGTCCAACCTGGATGATCAAGCCTGTGTTGTAGAGCTAGAGGGAAGAACTCTCAATATTACTCTCTAAAAGCCATGGGGAAAAAACAATCTTTTCTATTTAGTATTGAAAAGCAGCGCACCGGAAAACTACAGGTGCGCTCCTCCAGCATCGTCAGCCAGGAAGAGGCTGAGAAACTGCACTGGATTTTTCAAAATTACGCAGGTCAGCGTAAAGATTTTCAGCTTTTTTTTGACGAATTTGAAACCGAGAGAGTTCCCTTATCCCACTTACATAGCTATGCCCAGCCCCTCACCCCCATCGAAGTAGGCATTCTAAAAAAACTAAAGCTTGAGGATACGGGAACCATCACCCCTTTAGACCTTTTAGAAGAATTTGAAGCTCTGGAAGGTGAATTAGTTTTCGATGCTGAAATCGATACCTACCGTATGGCTGACGAGCTAGAATCTTTGCTCGAAGAAGAAGAAGATCTAGAAATCGGAGATCGATCCATAATCATTTAAGAAATGATTACCCCTTCCGCTTCCGCCTGCCCGCTCTTTTCTTATTCTATAATTCTCTGGTTCCGATAGTTCTCTAGTTCCTTTTTCCTTCCTCACCTCCCCACCTCTTTGTATTGTTGTCTGAAATATTCAAAGAACTCGCCTTTGTTCTTGAGGAGTTCATCATAGGAACCCTCCTCGACGATGGCTCCGTTTTTGAGAACCAGGATTCGATCTACATTTCTGAGGGTGGACAAACGATGGGCGATGATCAAGGTGGTTTTCCCCTGAATGAACTGCTCAAGTTCAGACTGTAAGAAAACCTCAGTGCGTGTATCAATACTGGAAGTGGCCTCATCAAGCAGGAAAATCTCCGCATTTTTTATGAATACTCTCCCAAAAGCCAAAAGCTGCTTCTCTCCTAGAGAATAATTGGACCCGTTACCCTCTACAGCCTTCGGGGTTCCCAGGTCGCCAAGAAATCCATTTTGATGCAAAAGCTCAATATAGTCTTTAGCTCGATTTTCGCGAGACACCGCTTCTGGACTGAATAAAGTTAAATTATCCATGAGTGAGCCGCTAAATAAAAAGACCTCCTGGAGAACAAAACCAATATGAGGCCGCAGTTGATCTAAATCGATCTGGTCCAGTGGGACTCCTCCAAGCAGAATTTTCCCTTTCTGTGGGCGATAAAAACGATTAATTAACTTAATAATGGTGGATTTACCCGCACCCGTTCGACCCACGATGGCCAGCCTCTCTCCTGGCTGAATGCGAAAGCTTAAATTGCTCAAAACAGGTTCATCTCCGTAAGAAAAATTCACATCCTGAAATTCGAGTGAATAGTTCTGCAAGGCTGGAGCCCTCATACCGTAAAACCGGGGTTCGGGATCCTGGCCCAGAAACGTGAAAATTCTCTGCATGGAGGTCCAGGCGTTTTGCAAACTGCTTAGCATAGAACTCAGATGACGAAGTGGGTTCATAATATGCTGCACATAAGCTATAAAAGCTACCAATTCTGGAAAGGTCAGACTCCCAGCCCCGATTTGTGCCCTGCCGTCATAGAGAATGAGTGCTAAAAGAGCCGAAGAGGTAAACTCCACAAAACCAAAATAAGTGGGTTCAATGCGGTTCATACGATGGTAATGATCACGATAGATCTGTGAAAGCTGGTTGAACCCTTCAAGGCTCTGTGCTTCTTTTTGGAAGGAGCGCAGAACCTGCATTCCCTCCAGGCTCTCAGAGAATCTCGTCGTCAGATCCGAGAGCACTTTTTTGGCCTTTAGGTAGCCGCCACGCAGTAATTTTCCGATCCAGGATGTGATTTTTATAAGAATTGGAATACCCACCAGAACATAGATGGAGAGTTTCCAATTCAACCAGAGAAGAATCACTAGAATTCCAAGAATCGCCAAAATATCAGAAAAAATGCGTAATAGACCTCCTGAAAGGCTTTCTTTGATCGCCTCCACATCGGATGTAAGTCGTACCAGGATTTGACCCGACTCCGCCGATGAGAGGGTTGAATACGGTAGTTCCAATAAGTGTTTGAACAGTTGACGACGAATGTCCAGGACAATACGCAGGCCCGATATTGAGGTCAGATAAAGCTGGAAATACTGAAAAATATGATTGATGAATACTGTCCCGATAAAAACCAGACTCAACTCCAGGGCTAATTCAAGGTTTGAAGGCTGCTCTGCGGCCTCGAGAATCCATTTCATGAGCATCGGACGTAGCAGACGCAGTCCTTGAACCAACGGTATCAGCATGAAGGCTAAAAACAGCTGATAGCGGTAACGCCAGGTTTGCGAAAGAAACCATCTCAGCATTTTCCATCTCCATCAAATCGTTGCTGAAGATCGTGAATTTTGCTAAAAAAATTGCTGCGGCCCAGAAGGTCCTCTGGCCGGCCCTGGTCCTCGATTTGTCCCTGTCCAAAGACCAATACCCAGTTACAATGCTTGAGAGTGGAAATTCGATGCGATGCCAAAAAGATCGTTTTAAAGCCCGTATTGGAAAGGAGTTCCTGAAGAACTTTCTCTTCGGTAACGGTATCCATAGCTGAAAAACTGTCATCCAGGACCAGGATGGGTGCCTGCTTAAACAAAGCACGTGCTACTGCGACGCGCTGTTTCTGCCCCAGAGAAAGTCGGACACCTCTCTCACCCACCTGTGTTTCAAGACCGGCGTTAAAACCCATGAGATCCTGGGTGAAATCAGCTCGTTTCAGACAGTCTTTCACATGCAAAACGGAATCCACCTCCCCAAGGCAGACATTTTCTCCAAGAGAACGTGAGAAGAGATATGCTTCCTGAGAAACAAAGGAGAAATTAGAGCGCAGTACCTTCGAGTCCAATGCTTTAATAGCCTTTCCATCCAAAAGTATCTCACCTCTACTGGGTGGATAAAACCCCTGGAGCAACTCTAAAAAACTGGTTTTACCGGAACCGATGGGGCCACAGACACCAATCACCCCATCCAGGGACAAACTCAAGGCATCTATCCCTAGAGCGGGTCGGGATTCTCCGGGATAGATGAGACTCAGATCCTGGATTTCCAGGGTTGAAAAGCCCTCCGTTTGGAGCCTATCCTCACCAGAGTTCAGAAGTTGAATTGATTCTTCACAGGGCTCGTCAAAACGCTCCTGCAGCCGCTGGTATGATGTGTATCCGCGATTGAAGGTTGAGACTCCAAAACCCACAGAAATTGAGGCAAAAAGTAAATAGGCAATATATCCGTGGACCGCGAGGAAATCGCCACGCGTAATCTCCCCATGAGCAATCATGGTCGAACCAAAATGAATGACAGCCCACTCTCCTAAAGAGGCGATCATAATCAATCCCGGAAAAAGCAAAATATCGAGTAGAGTTACAGACCAGAGCTTTTGAAAATGAACTTCCGTCAGTTCCTTGAAGCGCGCATTCAGACCTCCAAGGTTATGGAAAGACTTGGCCACATGAATTCCTCGAAAAACCTGAGATAGATAATCGGTTAAATCTCCAAGCTTTTCCTTGACCTCAAGGTTTAAATAGTAGAGTTTTTGATTCACATAGGCGATAAATATCAGAAGACAGGGATAGGGAAGTACAGAGTAGAAAGTGAGTTCAGGAGAAATACTGAGTAAAACCGGTATGGAAAATATATAGACCAGGAGGATATTCGTAAACTGGATAAACCCAAACCCAACGCAAGTACGTACCTGGGCCGTATCCTCCACCAGGTTGGTTATGAGCCCTCCGGCACGAAGTTCTTGAAGCCTGAGCAACGGGATTCTTAAAACCGTGGCCATCAGACGACCGCGAAGTTCATGCTCCTGCTCCCTACAGGCCTGATAGACAAAGATTCTCGAAAGAGCCCTAAAAAGAAATTGAAATCCTGCAAAAACAAGAATCAAAAAGGGAAAAAGAATACCGGAATCTGATCTCAGCGGAGTTGCATCCGCGTCAATAATGAGTTTTACCAGATAGGGAATGGCAATGGCACAAGCGTTTGTCAGCGCCAAAAATAGAAAACTGCTTGCATAGAGACTGCGGTAGGGCCAACAAGAATGAAAAATAGCCTTAAAGATTTTCAATAATTTATTACTTGACCACTTCCAGGGTTGTGGGTCTTACTAACACCCTAAAAAACTCTTCAAATCTCTGCAAAATCTCAGGTTTTCTGACAAACAACCCATGGACATTTTGTTGCATATGCACAGCAAACTGAACGGCGTCCTTACAAAGTAAGGATTTGACCTCATTAACCCGGCTACACATCTCTTCAGACGAGTCGTACCAGATTTCCTGCCAGGGGATATTAAAGCGCACCTTATCCCTTAAAACCGCATAAATCAGAGCCTCAAGATATAGGGTTTCAAAACTCTTCAACTTAAAACGCGTATGCGACTTCAGATATTTTAAGGCCATGTCCGGTTCCTGAACATAAACCAGACTCTTTATGAAAGGCTCAAAGTCCTCTTTATCGTGGGGAGCCAGGGTTGCAATGGCCGTCCAGAACTCACCCGCTTTCTTAAAATTCCCCGAGGCTATAGCCACTTTTGCCGACATCGCTAAAACTTGAAAATTACCCGCGAAAGTCTTGCGTGCTTTGCGCATTAGGGCCACAGCATCACGAACCCGACCCAATTTCAAATGGCATTTTGCAAGATTAAGGACCAAATCAACATTGGAGGGAAAAATCTTCACCGCACCCATCAAAATATTGAGTGCCTCTTCGTGATTGTCGAGGCCCATTTGACACTGAGAGCTACCAAGCATAACTCCGCAGGTGTCCATTCCATTTTGCTTGCAGTGCGTGAAATGTTCCAGTCCCTTCTCAAACTCATCGAAAGAGGCGTAGAAAAGCCCACTCAATTCATAAACTTCAAGGGTGTCGGGCCAGGCCTCTAAAGCCGTGTTTGACCATTGAACGCCCGAGCGGTAATCCCCAAGTTCGATGGAAATTCTCACGAGTTGCAGCAAAGCCTCCAAATGACAGGGCTCTTGAGCAAGAATTTTTTCGTAGTAACTGGCAGCGCGCTTGAACTGATCTGTAATTTGATAAATATAAGCAATTTCCTGAAGGAGGATCACCGAGTCGGGGCAGCGCTTAGACAGGCGTGAAAATTCACTCAAAGCCCCCTTCCAATCATTTTTTGAAGAGTATTTCTCTGTGATGGAAAGAATCGAACTTTGGAAGGTAATTCGATCAATATCGGCCGCTTCGCGAGTTGACTGCGAATCATGACTTAAGCGCTTCGACTCCATTGCGTAAGCCGTGCGATAACACTGTCGAGCCTGAGAAAAATCCTTAATCTGCCCAAAATACATGGCCAGCTTACGGTAGATTCCAGGGTCATCCTTCTTGAATCGTAAAAGTCTCTCCAATGTCTCGATCGATTTCTCAGTCCGCCCTTGATGAAAATAACAATCTGCCAGCAGTTCATAAGCCCGTTCTTCAGATGAGCTGAGATCTATCACACGCTTCAGGCCGAAACTGGCAATATCAAACCGGCCCAGATGAATTTGACTCTCGGAAAAGCACATGAGAGATTCCAAATCATCGGGGTTCTCATCGAGGTATTCCGTTAAAACATTCTGTGCTTCCTCATAGCAACCCAGTTCAAAATAACCCATAGCCAGACTTTTGCGGGTCTGAGTGTCTTGGGGATTTCCCTCGTGCGCCTTTTTCAAAAACTCAAGTGAGCGCGAGAATTCCTTTCTGGCCTGCAAGGTCTTACCCATATTGTAAAGGGCGTCTACATCAGTCGAATCCAGCTCCAGGGCCTTTTGAAAATTATCCAATGCCTGATCATAAGAGGATTTCACATAGTAGATTACCCCCAGGTTCAAAAGGCTGGGCCGATGCTCCCGGTCTTCTTCCAGGATCTTTTGATAGCCAATAACCGCATCCTCATACTTTCCCTCCTGGTGCAGGGAAAGGGCCTGTTCAAAGCGGGCCGTCAGGTTTTCATCCAAGGTTTCAGAATTTTCATTCATCTTGCCACATCCACTCCTATGCACCCTGTGGTTCCATACCCCTTATTAAGGAGTCTTCTTGCGGGTGGCATATACTCTCTTCTCAAGATCTGATTTAGTTTTTCTGGTGTCTGGGTCGAAGTGATCCAGGTTTCCCAGCATCTCATTATAATACTCATTTTCGCTCTCTGAACACTCCTGATATCGAGTCACTGAGTTGTAAAATCGATAAAAGATGCGCCCCAAAAAGGTGCCGTTTTTGTTTTTTACAAAATTAACTTCCACCAGAGGCACCATTAAGTCTTCGGAACCCCACTCCCATTCTAGATAGGGTGTCGTTAAATCATTCAGGGAATCATTATAAAGAAGTCCGATCAGGTCTGCCCCATAAATCAGGCCAGGGTCTCCCTCAAGTTCCTTAAAAGCCGGGCGATTGGCATGCGCTCCCTGGGCGAGATGGGCTGTGGCCAGAACCCCCGTCTGGTATTGACGAGCCAGACGCTTGATCTGACGCATCAAAGATTCCGAATGATCACCCTGAGAATCCTGAGAACAGGAAACCGAGAGAATTGGGTCCAGGCAAACCATCATTGGAGCTTTGGGGTTTGCTTCCCTGAGCTTGCGAATTTCCTCTTCAACTTGCTTGAGTTCCATACAGTCATGGCTTTGATCCAGGATGATTAGACGCTCGCGAATTTTCGCCAGAGAGCTCAATCCCTTTTCACGCTGCTCAATCAAGTCTGGATGTTTCAGTTCACTCGAATTTCGCACCTGATCGACCGACAGATCTGAGGCCACGGCCAGATAGCGTGCCACCAGATCCAGGCAGGAACAATCCATAGAAAAATAAAGGGCAATCAAAGACTCGTTTTCTTGAAGAAGATTATAAAGTATCTGGGATACAAAACTAGTCTTTCCACTGCCTGCCCCACCTGCGAAGAGATAGACCCCATCTCGAAAAGGACCTTGAATCTTGTCTAGAATAGGCATGCCTGAACCCACCCCATGAAAAGGCCAGGAGTTCATAGAACTTGATTTTAAGCCCATCATGGATTCTAATTCCTCAAGATGGTCATCCAGCCGAATTGATTTGGATTTAGAACGCGTCATTTCAGGAAATCCTTTGAAAAAACTCATCTTCATTCCAGAGTTGAATTCCCATTTCTCTTGCCTTTTTGAGTTTGGAGCCTGCCTTGGAGCCAAAAACTAAAATGGAGGTCGAACGACTGACTGAACTTTGAACTTCACCGCCGTGCTCTCTGGCTAATTCCTGAGCCCGAGAACGCGGCATGCGCTCCATCGAGCCCGTAAAACATAGCCTCTCCCCAGAAAGCTTACCCCCCTCTGTTGCACTCCAGGCAAGAATCGGAATTTCTAGCTCCAAACGGCGTTGTTCCATGGTTTTGAAAAACTCTGCCTGAAAAAAATCACGCATGGCACTCGCTATGGTAGGACCGATGCCATCAATTTGCGCATAATCTTCTTCACTAGCCAGCGCTATGGCCTCTAGAGACTTAAAGACCGAAGCCAGAAGTCTGGCCCCCTGAAGACCGACTCCCGGAATACCCAACGCATAAAGATAACGATCCAATGGGATTTCCTTTCTGGCTTGAATGGCGGTCACTAATTTGTCAGCCAGTTTTTCACGGCATTCCTTCATGCGTAAAAAATCACCCTGCTCCAGTCCAAAAAGGTCCATGGGTACTTTGACGAGAGACAGATCCACCAATTGTTCCAAAATCTTTGCCCCAATGCCTTGAATATCTAGTGCATTCCTGGATACAAAATGCACCAAAGCCCCGTAAACTCTGGATCGACACTCAGAGTTTACACAGCGCCAGGCAACCTCTTCCTCGCGGCGCAAAACAGGCTGAGCGCAAACCGGGCAAGTCTCAGGCAAGGGAAATTCAACCGACCTCTCGCCTTCCTTAGATAAGACACTGACAACCTGGGGGATAATATCACCGGCTTTTTCAACCTTTACACGGTCTCCAACCCGAACATCCTTGGAGCGCATTTCTTCCCAGTTATGCAAAGAGGCAAAGCGAATCGTGGACCCCGAAAGAGATACCGGTTCAAACTCGGCAACCGGCGTAAGCACGCCGGTGCGTCCTACTTGAACCGTGATCTCCAAAACACGCGTCTCTGCTTGTTCCGGGGCGTATTTACAGGCTACGGCATAACGCGGGGCTTTTCCCGTGGACCCCAAAGCTGAAGCGGCTTGATAAGAATTGAGCTTAACGACAATTCCATCGATCTCATAGAGAAGTTCAGGGCGTTTTTCAAGAATTTCACGATAAAACTGCAAAACTTCAGGTTCTGTTGGACAGGTTCTGCCCATGGGGTCGATCTTGCAGTTCAGGCTCGAAATAAACTCCATAGCCTCACTATGGGTTTTAAATCCTTGCTCATCCCGATCAAGAACATCATAGAAATACGCATCAAGACGCCGGCTTGCAGCAACGGAACTATCCAGTTGACGCAAGGTGCCTGCGGCAGCATTGCGCGGATTGGCAAAGACCTTACCCCCCTGTGACTCTTGAATTTCATTCAATCTCAGAAACTCTCGAATGGGCATCAAGACCTCAGCCCGCAAAGCGATATTGATTTCACGACCCAGCTTTAAGGGAATAGAGCGGATCGTTTTTATATTATTGGTTACATCTTCACCGCTGCGACCATCACCACGAGTCAGAGCCCGCACCAGGACTCCCTTTTCGTAGTAAAGGGCCACCGACAACCCGTCAAACTTTGTTTCACAATAATAGTCTCGCGCTAATTCAGAAGGCAGGTTTTTACGCAGTCGCTGAGAAAAATCCAAGAATTCCTGCTCGGAATAGACATTGGAAAGGCTCATTAAAGGATTTGGATGCTCGCCTTTTTCCAACTCAGAAAGCAGCCCTCCTCCCACTCGATGGGTGGGGGAGTAGGAAACCCGCAACTCAGGTTGATCCATCTCCATTTTCTGAAGCTGTTTATAAGCCAGGTCATAGTCGTAGTCAGAGGTTGTGGGAGAATCCAAGACAAAATAGGCATGGTCCCACTCGCGAATCCGATCCACCAATTCCAGATAGACTTTTAGAGGAGTAGACATAAGTGGGGGCATTATAACGTATTGTGTGAATGGACAGGAGAGCGGAGGGGAGATGAGTTATACTAGGTGGAATGTTTCGAATTGCTGTTCTTGTCTTTGCCACTCTGATCTCGTTTCTTGGAGCGGTCTATCTAGGGCTCTTTCAGGAACCCCCAAAAGCTAAGCTTTCCTCCAATGAACCTCAGTTTGGTGGAAACTATCTGAGGGCTATTCCCGGAAAACCCAAGACCTTGGATCCTGCATTTTGTACCGACACTACGGTATCTGAAATTGTGGGTCAGCTCTACTCACGCCTCTTTCGCATGAATAACGACTTGAAGGTTGTCTCAGATATAGCCCAGAGCTTTGTTCTGAGCCCGGACAAACGCACCTACCGCTTCAAACTCAGGCGCAAAGTTCGGTTTCATACCATTACCGAAAAAGGACTCCTGTCAGCCAATCAAGGCCGCGAAGTGCAGGCCTCAGACGTGAAATTCACCTTTGAAAGAATCCTGGACCCAAAGGTAGACAGCCCCAATAAAAGCCTATTGGAGTTGATCGCTGGTGCCGGCGCTTTTTCGAAGGGGAAAAGCCGCGAAGTTACTGGAATCCGAGTCTTGGGCGAACATGAGTTTGAGATTAGATTGCGCAATCCCTTCAGCCCCTTTTTACATGTTCTTACCACTGCGGCTCTGGGTATCGTACCCCATGAAGACGTTACTAAATGGGGAAAGGAATTCAAAAATCATCCTGTGGGAAGCGGGGCCTTTATTTTTGATGGATTTCGCTCGGATGATGGAAAAAAACTGGTTTTACGCTCTAATCTTGATTTTCACCGCGGGCGTCCCTTTCTAGACCAAATAGAGTTTAGATTTGTAAGCGAAGATTATTTGCAGTTTCAGGAGTTTGAACAAAACAAAATTTTTCATCTTGATCGTATTCCAACCCGCTACCTCAAGGATTCCATCAAGAACGGGCACTACCTCTTTGAGGAGAGACCGGCTCTTCAAGTCACCTATCTGGGTATGAATATGACCCTGCCCCCGTTTCATAAAAAGCCTGTGCGTAAAGCAATGAATCATGCCATTAATCGTAACCTGATTATCCGCCATATCCTGCAAAATAGAGGAATTATTGCCAAGGGACCACTACCCAGAGGACTCCCCGGTTATAACCCGTCTCTTGAGCCCTACGGCTTTGACCTTGATAAAGCCCGAGCCTACCTCGCCCAGGGGGGCTACGAGTTTGACGAGAAAGGCATGGTAAAGAATTTTGATCCCCTGCACCTGCAAGTTCCCCCATCTGAAGTGAGTAGAGCCATCGGCGGAATCGTACAGGCCAACCTAGCAGATCTGGGGATTCATTTAAAACTGAATATTGTCCCGTGGAACAAGCATTTTGAATCGATTGATAATAATTTGGTTTCTTTCTTTTCCCTTGGATGGCTGGCTGACTATCCAGATCCTGACAATATCCTCTATTCCAATTTCCATAGCTCCAGTATTGCCAGCTCCTATAATAGCGCCCGCTTTAGTCATCCACGTGTTGATCAACTACTGGAGAAGGCACGTAGCACAGGAAATGAAGAAAACCGCCTGGCTCTCTACCGCAAAGTGGAAGAAATCATCACCGAAGAGGCCCCCTGGATCTTCTTGCATTACCCAACGACCTATGTCCTTGTTCAGCCCTATGTCCATGGAATTCAACTCTCTGCCCTGGGGGCCTCAGAAATTGATTATTTTAAAGTCTGGCTCAGCAAGCCAGAGTCTTCAGGAGGGTAGATGCGCTTCATCCTCATTTTGGCTTTGACCCTCGAATGTTTTGCCGCAGGAGACCCTGCTGGTAGCATCATTAACCGCTATTTGAAATCCAAGCCACCCACCGCGACAAAGCCTGAGATCACTAAAAAGGATCGCATTAAATTTGAAAACCTAATGCGCAAGATCGTGGCTCGCAGTCTTTTTGAGAGAAAAAAATCCGTTTCAAAGAAAGTACTTCAGGGGTATAAAAGCGCCTATCAGGGTCATGGGATCTATCGCGTTTACGGAACCTCTTTTGGTAAACCAGGAAATAAGGGAGAGAGTAATGTCTTTAAGGACGGCAGTCCTGTAAAACGAGGAATCATAGCCGCGGCATTGCCCGATAATAGTGCCGTAGGAAAAACCATTCGAGTGCGCCGAATCTTGAAAAACGGGAAAAAAACGCGCTGGGTAAAAATGCTGGTGCGTGATCTTGGACCCTGGTTTAGAGATGACCCCTACTGGAAAAAGAAAGGCTCCCCCCGTGCCGTTGCCTATTTCAAGAATCAACTACGACGCTGGGATGGACGTGTTGTCAAAAACCCGGCAGGAATTGACCTGACTCCCTGGGCCTGGCAACGCATGGGCGTGGGTCGCAAAGAAAGCGCAAACCACAGCGGCTACGTAGAGTGGAAATTTAACTGATGAATCAAGTGGTCGAGGAATTCAAGAATTCAGGAATTCGAGGAATAGATGAGGAGAAAGAAAATA
>CAZRLV010000076.1:0-12422 GCA_964600955.1 uncultured bacterium | reverse complement strand
ATTCCTGAGGGTAGCTGGATTCACAATATTGAAATCAAGCCAGGCAAGGGTGGACAATTAGTACGTTCAGCCGGTACTCGTGCTCAGTTAATGGCTATGGAGGGCGAGCAGGTTGTTGTGAAGCTTCCTTCGGGAGAGACGCGTCGGTTTCGCGCCGATTGCCGTGCCACTCTGGGGATTTTGGGAAATCATGAGCATGAGTCTCTCGTAGTCGGTAAAGCCGGTAAGAGTCGATGGTTAGGGATTCGTCCGCAGACACGTGGTATGGCAATGAATCCAAAGGATCACCCCCATGGTGGTGGCGAGGGTCGCTCAAAATCGGGTCATCATCCTGTTTCTCCCTGGGGAAAGCCCTGTAGGGGATATGTGACAAGAAACAGGAAGAAGTACTCTAACAAAGTCATTATTTCGAAAAGGAAGTAGGTTATGGCCAGATCAATTAAAAAGGGGCCTTTTATTGACTCCCACCTTTTGAAGAAGGTAGAGACCACAAGGGACCAGGAAAAAAAACCAATCATCAAGACTTGGTCAAGAAGAAGTACCATTTCTCCAGACTTTGTGGGACTGACCTTTGCCGTACATAACGGGCGCAAGCATGTTCCTGTTTATGTTTCGGAGAATATGGTAGGCCACAAGCTTGGAGAATTTGCCCCAACTCGCACCTATAAGGGTCATCAGGGGTTTACAGAAAGAAAAATTAGCTTAAAGTAGGCGAGGTGAATGATGCAGGCCAGAGCAAAAGTTAGAAATGTAAGGATCGCTCCGAGAAAGATGCGCCTTGTGGCGGATCTAGTGCGGGGGAAATCCGTGGCGCAGGCTTTGTCAACTTTGAGATTCGCCCGTAAGCGCGGGGTAGAAATTATTGAAAAGTTGATTCGATCCGCTGCTGCAAATGCGGTAAATAATCATGAGATGGAAGATAAGGGATTGGTTGTTTCACAAATTTTCGTGGATGAAGCCATGACGATGAAGCGTGTACGACCGCGGGCTAGAGGCCGAGCGGATCGAGTTATGAAGAGAGGTAGCCACGCAACTGTGGTATTGGCTGACAATGCGGTGAGCGAGGGAGGAAACCATGGGTCAAAAAGTTAACCCGATTGCGTTGCGCGGAGGAATTACCCGCACCTGGGCTTCCACCTGGTATGCCGAGGGAAAAACCTATGCGGAATTACTGCATAGTGATCTCAAGCTGCGTAAATATATCGAAAAGAAATTCCATAAAAATGGAATCTCGCATGTCCAGATTGATCGTAAAACGGACAAAAGTGTCAAGGTGACGATTCACACTGCCAAGCCCGGGATGATCATTGGTCGTGGAGGGTCTGAGATTGATAAACTACGCCACGAGCTTGAAGGCGTTGTTCAGCAAAGTGTATTTATCAACATCAAAGAGATTAAGGATTTTGCTAATAACGCGCAATTGATTGCAGATAACGTCGCTTTTCAGCTTGAGAAGCGAGTGTCTTTCAGGAAATGTATGAAGCAGGCCATTGGCCGGGCCCGTCGCATCGGATCCAAGGGCGTGAGAGTACAGGTTTCTGGTCGGCTTGGTGGCGGAGATATGGCTCGTACAGAGCACTATATGGAGGGGCGCGTTCCTCTGCATACACTGCGGGCCAATATTGAGTATGCCCAGTCCAAGGCATACACCACCTACGGGGTTATTGGAGTTAAGGCCTGGGTTTATAAAGGCGAGATTTTTTCACGAGCGGCCCAGCCCGCACAGACCGAAGCACCTGCGCCTCAAAATCAAACTCCCAGGAGAAGAGCAGGGGCGGAGAGGTAAAAAATGTTGATTCCGAAGAAATCCAAGTTTAGAAAGCCCCACAAGGGCAAGATCAAAGGGAAATCCCAAAAGGGTAATTATGTAGCTTTTGGTGAGTTCGGCCTGCAGGCATTGCAGTCTTTCTGGATGACCAATCAACAGATCGAATCCTGTCGTATCACGATCAATAGAAAGTTGCGCAGGGGCGGAAAGTTGTGGATTCGCATTTTCCCCCAGCTTCAAGTGACCAAGAAGCCCGCTGAAACCAGAATGGGTAAGGGCAAAGGCTCTCCCGATGGTTGGGTGGCCGTGATTAAGCCCGGTCGGGTTATCTTTGAAGTGGGTGGTGTTGATTCTGAAACCGCCTGTGATGCCTTGAAAATGGCTGCGTATAAACTGCCTTGCAAGGCACGAGTTGTAGGTAGAACTGATGTCGGTGGGGAGAAGGCGTTATGAGGTCCGAGGAAATCAGAAAACTAGGTGTAGACGAGTTACGGGGTAAGATCCAGGAAGCTCGCAAGGAATTATTCAATCTAAGATTTAGTCATGCTGTGGGGCAATTGGAGAAAAAATCCAGATTAAATGCCACACGCAAAGACATTACCCGAATGTTGACCATAATGACGGAACTCGGTGGCACGGTTTAAGCGAGAGATGGAGCGATGATGGAAGAGAATAGAAAAGCCCCAAAGCTGATTGAGGGAATTGTCAGCAAAAAGAATACAGAGAAGACAGCGGTGCTGCGTATAGATTACACCCAGCGCCATAAACTGTATAAAATTTATATGCGGCGAACCAAAACCCTTGTGTTTCATGATGAAAATGATGAGTGCAAAGTAGGGGACAAGGTGGCTGTAATGGAAACAAGGCCCCTGTCCAAGTCTAAGAGGCATCGTTTGGTCCGTGTGGCTCAGCGTTTTGCTTGAGGAGGTTCGAGCATGATTCAGGAGATGACAAAATTAAGAGTGGCTGATAACAGTGGCGCTCGCGAATTGCAGGCCTTTAAAGTTCTTGGAGGTAGCCGCAGGCGTTATGCTTCCGTAGGTGACCTGGTTGTGGCTTCAGTGAAGTCAGCTTCCTCTACAGGGAGTGTGAAGAAGAAAGAAGTCGTTCGAGCCGTTATTGTGCGCATCCGCAAGGAAATTCGCCGTCCGGATGGAAGCTGGATTCGCTTTGATGATAACGCTGCGGTTTTAGTGGACAAAAACAATAACCCCAGAGGCACTCGTGTCTTTGGGCCTGTGGCTCGGGAACTCAGGGCGAAAAACTTTATGAAGATCGTCTCTCTTGCACCAGAAGTGATTTAGGATGAGTGAGTCATGAAACAGAGAAAATGGAAAATTCGCCGTGGAGACCTGGTTGAGGTCATCGCAGGAAAAGAAAAAGGCAAGCAGGGAAAGATCAGCCGCATTGACCGACGCAAGGAGCGGGTTGTGGTCGAACAGGTTAATTTGGTGAAAAAGCATGTGAAGGCGCGTGAAGGCCGACCGGGAGAAATCATTGAAAAGGAAGCGGCTATCCATGTTTCCAACGTGATGGTCGTAGATCCCCAGAGCGAGAAGCCGGACCGTGTTGGATTTAAGTTTCTTGAGGACGGGACCAAGGTTCGAATCGCCAGGAAATCAGGGGAGATGTTGGATAAGGAATAGATTATGGCAATTCTTGAAGAACAATATAAATCAGATGTGGTTCCGAAGATGATGGAACAATTTGGGTTTGGTAATATCATGCAAGCCCCCAAGCTTAAAAAAATTGTGGTCAATATTGGCGTTGGAGACGCCAAGGACAACCGCAAATTTGTGGAAACCTCAGCGAAAGAGCTTGAGACGATAGCGGGTCAGAAGGCCATTGTTACACGGGCCAAAAAATCGCTATCAAATTTTAAGATTCGTGAAGGTATGGCCATTGGAGTGAAAGTTACACTTCGGGGTCAAAGAATGTACTACTTCCTGCAAAAGTTGATTAGTGCAGCCCTGCCTCGAGTGAGGGACTTTCAGGGGTTGTCGCGCAAAGCTTTTGACGGGCAGGGTAACTACAACCTGGGCCTGCGTGAGCAATTGCTTTTTCCTGAAATCAATTATGACATGATGGATAAAGTGCGAGGCATGAATATTACATTTGTAACCAGTACCCCAAATCGCGAGGAAGCCACGGCCCTTTTGGAGGGGCTTGGTCTCCCATTTGTAAGAGTCAGGAGTGAGTAATGGCTAAGACATCGTTAAAGGTGAAGCAAAAGAGAAACCCTAAGTTTTCAAGCCGCCAGTATAACCGCTGCAATATTTGCGGGAGATCCCGAGGTTATATTCGAAAATTTGACCTGTGCCGGATCTGTTTCAGGGAACTTGCGGGAAATTTACTCCTTCCCGGTGTATACAAGGCTAGTTGGTAGGAAAAGAGGAGACGCAGAAATGATGACGGACCCTATCGCGGACATGTTGACGCGCATACGAAACGCGAATCGAAAACGATTTCGCAAGGTGGCTATGCCTCCTTCAAAAATGAAGTCTCAGATTGCTGAGGTATTAAAGACAGAGGGATATATCGAGGATTTTGAGACTCAAGGAGAAGGAGTCAAGAAGGAATTGGTACTGAGCCTCAAATATAAGGGAATGGAGACGGTAGTTCAGGGTTTGACCCGCATTTCCAAACCGGGTCTCAGAAGATACGCGGGCTTTCGTGAGATTCCCCGTGTATTAGGGGGACTCGGTACGGCAATACTGTCCACATCCCAGGGAGTGATGGCCGGACAGAAGGCTAAAAGTTTGAAGCTGGGCGGAGAGGTCCTTTGCTTTGTGTGGTAGGAGGCGAAAATGGATGCGACAAATAAAGAAACCAGAATAGGCCGACTTCCTGTGGTCTTGCCCGCAGGGGTGAAGGCAAAAATGAAGGATCGCACCATCACTGTAGCAGGAAAACTGGGTGAGTTGACTCTGGATGTTCATGAATCAATCCAGGTTGAGGTGGGAGATCAGAAGGTGCAGGTTCGCGCCGGTGACGGTCACCGTAAAACTCGGGCTCTACACGGACTAACCCGTGTTTTGGTCAATAATATGGTGACTGGAGTTTCCAAAGGATACGAGAAAAAACTGACCTTGGTAGGCGTGGGGTACAGGGCTTCCCTGAAGGGTAAAAACCTGCAACTTGAAGTTGGAAAATCCCACGATGTGATTATGGCGGTTCCAGAGGGGATCACGGCTGAAGTGAGTAAAAAGCAAGACGAAATCACGGTTAAAGGGATTGATAAAGCCAGGGTAGGGCAGTTTGCTGCTGAAATTATTTCTCAGAGACCCCCGGAGCCTTACAAGGGTAAGGGGATTCGCTATTTTGGTCAGCATATCAAGCTTAAAGCAGGTAAGAAGGCCGGCAAGAAATAAGGGGGAGATCATGGCTGACAGAGAAAATAAATTAGAGCGTAGAAAGATGAGGCACCGCAGGGTTCGAAAAAACCTTTCGGGTACCAAAGAACGCCCCAGGTTGGTTGTGTTTAAGAGTCTTAAACATGTTTATGCTCAGGTGGTAGACGATGAAAGTCAGGTCTGTCTTACAGGAGCCTCAACCTTGAGTCCTGAAATTCGTGAATCAGTCGCTGGAAAACCCAAGACCGAGAAGGCTCGTGAGGTTGGCAAATTGATCGCAGAGCGTATTAAGAAATGTGAAATTGGTTCGGTGGTATTTGATCGAAACGGTTATCTCTACCATGGAGTCGTAAAAGAATTGGCTGAGATTGTTCGGTCTGAAAAACTGCTGAGCTAAGGAGAATGGGAGCATGGCAACCAAAAAATCATCCAAAGAAGAGGATAAAGCACCGGAAGAACCCGTAGTGGAGGAAAAGTCCACTGAGGTTCAGGCAGATTCTGCCGCTGACTCTGTGGTAGCTTCCGAACCTAAAATTGAAGTTGAGGTTAAGGCGGTTGAGAAGCCTTCAGAATCTCCCAAAGCAGAGAAATCTGAGACTCAATCCAAGCAGGGTTCTCCTAAGGCAGAGTCCGCTCCAAGAGATCGTAGTCCTGAAGGCGGGGGTGGTGAAGACGAGCCTGAGTTCATTGAAACGGTTGTGCGCATCTCTCGTGTATCCAAAGTGGTTAAAGGGGGACGTCGTTTCAGTTTTTCGACGATTTCAGTGGTGGGAGATGGAAAAGGACGTGTTGGTGTGGGTCTGGGTAAAGCCAATGAGGTGCCGGGCTCAATTCAAAAAAGTTTTGCCGCTGCCAAGCGCAATATGATTACTACTGTAATGCTCGATGGCACGCTGCCTTATGAGGTTGAGGCCAAGTCCGGGGCTGGGCGGGTTTTTCTCAAGCCGGCCGCTGCGGGTACGGGAGTGATTGCCGGGGGGTCGATTCGAGCCATCGTTGAAGCAGCCGGGTATCGAAATATTCTCTCGAAGTCACTGGGGTCCAATAATCCGGTCAATGTTCTAAGGGCCACGATGAAGGCTCTTGGCTCTCTCAAATCCCTTAAAAAGATTTGTCGTCTGCGAGATCGGACTCCTGACGAGGTTTTCCATAGGAGCGAGACATGAAACAGGTTCGAGTAACTCAAATTAAGAGCCAGATAGGAGCTTCAGCGCGACAGCAGCGCAATTTGGAAGCTCTGGGTTTGCGTGGAATCAAAGATTCCAAAATTGTCTCCACACGTCCTGAAATCATGGGCATGGTTCAAAAAGTGGCCCATCTCGTTGAGGTTGAGGAGCTGGAATCTGGGGATGTTGTTCAGAAGGGAGTTGAGTCACCATGATGAAGCTAGGTGAAATTGACGGAATTAAAAAAAGAAAGCGCTCCAAGCGCTACGGTCTTGGTTTTAGCGCGGGCTCCAAGACTTGTGGTCGAGGACAGAAGGGACAGCTTTCCAGGTCGGGAGCGTCACATCCTTATGTCGGATTCGAGGGTGGACAGACCCCTCAGTTCAGAAGAGTTCCAAAGCGCGGTTTTCGCAGTCCCAATCGAGTGGAGTTTATTCCCATCAATGTCTCGGTTCTGAACTCTTTTGATGACGGTTCCGTTGTCAGTCCCGAAGCTTTGGTGGAGAAAGGGCTCGTGCGTCGCGTAGGTCGCACAGGTATTGCCAAGTTCAAAGTGCTGGGCAATGGGGATATTGAGAAGAAACTCACGGTTAAGGCCCATGCTTTTTCTCAGGCCGCGGAGGCCAAGATCAAAGGCGCAGGCGGAAGTATCGAGGTGGTCAGTGCGTAAAATTCTGGAGAATATCTGGAAAATTGATGAGCTTCGTAGTCGGGTTCTTTTTACCCTTGCGATGGTGGCTGTATTCAGGCTTGGATGTCAAATTCCGACCCCCGGGGTTGATCCTGAGCAAGTTTCCAAGCTCTTCGAGGGGCAGCAAGGTGTTTTGGGTTTTCTCAATATGTTTTCTGGAGGTGCCCTGGAGCGATTCAGCGTCTTTTCATTAGGGATTGCCCCATATATCAATGCCTCCATTATCATGCAACTTCTGGTATATGTGGTGCCGTATCTCGAACGTCTTCAAAAAGAAGAGGGGTCAGAAGGCCGCAAAAAAATTCAGATGTACACCAAGTACGGTACTGTGTTTCTGGGGGCCATTCAGGCCCTTGGGATTTCCACCTGGCTTGAAAGTATGCCCGGTGTCGTTTTACCCAGTATGGTGGGTTGGAAGTTTACTGCCATGGCGGTGATTACTCTTTCAGCCGGGACTGCGTTCATTATGTGGCTTGGAGAACAGATGACCTCCAAGGGCATTGGTAACGGAATGTCTCTTCTCATTACAGTAGGGATTTTAGCGACTTTCCCTGCGGCTATTCTTGAGTCTATTCAAGTCACGGACTTTAGTAATATCCAGAGTCTGGGACGTTTAACTGTTATTACTGCCATTTGCCTGGCTGTGATCGCAGGCATTGTCTATATTCAAGATGGGGTGCGTAAGATTCCTATTCAGCACGCTAAACGAACGGCTGGGGGTCGAACCCAGGGTGGGTTGAAGTCTTTTATTCCCTTGAGAGTCAATATGGCGGGTGTGATCCCAATTATTTTCGCCTCATCGGTGATGATGTTTCCGCCTCTCATTTTTCAGTATCTTCAGAACCGCTATCCCAGTGAGTTTTTTGTGAAGGCCTCCATCTGGTTTGGTTATACACATTGGTTTCATATCAGTTTCTATGTTTTATTAATAATCTTTTTCACATACTTCTACACGGCAATTCAGCTCAATCCTACAGAAATGGCTGAGAATCTAAAAAAATACGGTGGGTTCATTCCTGGGATTCGGGCCGGACGTAAGACCGCAGATTTTATTGATCGTATCGTGACCCGTATTACTCTGTGCGGAGCGCTCTTTTTGGCCCTGGTTTCCATTATTCCTCCTTTGATGACCAAGTATCTCAATGTGAGTTTTTATTTTGGGGGTACGAGCCTTCTGATTGTGGTTAGTGTGATGCTCGACACAGTAAGACAGATGGAGTCCTATATGGTCACCCGTAATTATGAGGGATTCATGCGATGAATCTATTGATTATGGGGCCGCCGGGAGCGGGAAAGGGAACACAGGCTGAGGTTTTGAGTCAAAACTTCGGGTTGGCTCATCTATCCTCCGGGGATCTCTTACGCGAGTCGGTGCGTCAGGGAGCTGAAGTGGGACAGCGCGCCAAGGCCTATATGGAGGCAGGCGAGTTGGTTCCAGATGAGGTGATGATAGAGCTGATTCTTAATGAAGTCCTGGTTCTGGTTGAGGCGGGTAAGGGATTTTTATTGGATGGGTTTCCTCGAACCTTGGACCAGGCAGAGGCTCTAAGTCAGTCTTTTGAGGCCAGCAGCATATCGCTGGATCGTGTAATTAATCTTCAGGCGACTGAGGATACCGTGGTTTCAAGACTGGCCGGAAGGCGGGTTTGCCCGCTATGCAACCGTATTTATCATGCCGGGGAGTTTCAGGCCTCCAAACAGGCTCATTGTGTGGACCATCCTGAGACAGAGCTGGTCATTCGCAGTGATGACCGTGAGGATGTAGTCCGTCAAAGACTCAGGGTCTATCAGGAGAATACGGAGCCTATTCTTGGGTTTTATAAGCAATTTGGTAAGGTTCTGGATGTTGACGGCACCCAGGACAAGCAAGATATTACCCGGTTAATCACGGGGGAGTTACAAGCCGTTTTAGAGGCTTGAGTGTAAAAGGCAGGGGAGATTCTCATGAAAGTGCGAGCATCCGTTAAGAAAATTTGTGATAAATGCAAGATTATTCGCCGCAAAGGTGTTGTTCGTGTTATTTGTGAAACAGCCAAGCATAAGCAGAGGCAGGGGTAGGAGGAAAAATGGCACGCATCGCAGGCGTAGATTTGCCAAGACAGAAAAGAATTGAGTACGGATTGACGTATATCTTCGGAATCGGTATTTCAACTTCCAGAAAAATTCTGGAGGGACTCGGAGTGGATTTCAATATCCGCGTCAAAGATCTATCCGAGTCTGAGATTTCCAGGATTGCCAAGGAGATTCAGGAAGTTCATAAAGTAGAAGGAGATCTTCGTAGGGAAGTCAACATGAATATCAAGAGATTGATGGATGTTGGCTGTTATCGAGGACTGCGGCATCGGCGCGGATTGCCCGCCCGAGGTCAGAGAACCCGTACCAACGCGAGGACTCGCAAGGGACCGCGTCGCACTGTAGGCGCAAAACGCAAGGCTTAGGAAGTAGAAAATGGCAACTGTAAAAAAGACAAAGAGAAGTCTTTCAAAGGGGCGGGTTTACATTCGTTCCTCGTTTAACAATACGATCGTCACCCTTACGGATATGTCGGGTGATGTCATGGCCTGGTCAAGCTCAGGCAATGTCGGTTTTAAGGGTGCACGTAAAAACACTCCCTATGCGGCTCAGTTGGCGGCAAACCGTGTTGTTAAAGATGGATTGGATATGGGATTGAATATGGTTGAGGTTTATTTGAACGGTCCGGGACAGGGCAAGGATTCTGCCCTTAAGGCTTTTCATCATTCCTCCATCCGGGTTACGGGGATTCGGGACATCACGCCACACCCCCATAATGGATGCAAACTTAAAAAACGCAGGCGGATGTAGAAAAGGATAGGAGAGGAAGTCATGGCTAGGTATAGAGGATCTGCTTGCAAGATTTGTCGGCGGGCAAGAATGAAATTATTTCTCAAGGGGGAGCGTTGCTTCACGGTTAAATGTTCCATAGAGAAGCGTCCCGGGGTTACTCCGGGTCTGCAACCCAATAGAAGGCTGAAGAAGCTATCTAATTATGGTGTTCAGCTTCAGGAGAAGCAGAAGCTTAGGAAGGCTTATGGTGTGCTGGAGCAACAGTTTCGAAAATACTATGAACAAGCCCGCAAGCACCCCGTAACAGGTGAGGCGTTATTTCAGATTCTGGAGTCCAGGTTTGATAATGTGGTCTACCGCATGGGATTTGGAAGTTCTCGGGCTCAGGCACGTCAATTCATCAGTCATGGTCATTTTCTGATTGACGGAAAGAGAGCCAGTATTCCCTCTATCATGGTTAAACCTGGGGCTACCATCAGTATGAAGGAAGGCTCCAAACTCAAAATGAGAGTGCAGGGGAACTATGTAAACGCCGCTTCGCGAGGGATTCCAGAGTGGTTAAAGGTTGACGGAGACGCCCTTGAGGGTGTTTATACACGTATTCCATCGAGAAGCAATATCGAGCTCGATATACAAGAAAACCTCGTCGTAGAGTTTTATTCACGCTAATAAATGGCAGAAGGAGAGGGTCATGATCAAGGTTCAGGAGCCCAAATATAAAGTTGAAAGAGCAGGGGGAAATACCCCATATCAGGGTTGCTTTGTTTTCGAACCTCTAGAAAGAGGTTTTGGATTGACATTGGGAAATTCGCTACGCAGGGTTTTATTGTCAGCTATGCCTGGGATTGCCATCAGCGGTGTTCGCATTCAAGGGGTTTTGCATGAGTATTCCTATATTGAGGGTATTCAGGAGGATGTGCTTGAGATTTTGTTAAATCTCAAGCAGGTGGTTTTATCATCCTTTGAGGATATTGAGGAACCGCTCATGTTGAAGCTGGCAAAAAAGGGTGTTGGACCCGTTACAGGAGCTGATATCACCGGTGATCCAAGGGTCAAAGTAGTGAATCCGGAGTGTCATATTTGCCAGATCAATACGGACTCGGTGGATCTTCATCTGGAGCTCGATGTAAAAACAGGTCGGGGTTATGACCAAAATTGGCGTGGTGATGGCGAAGAGAGCCTGGAAACCATGTATCTCGATGGTCATTTTACACCCGTTCGAAAGGTGAGCTATAAGGTGTCGGATGCCCGCGTGGGGCAGGATATCAATTTTGATAAGCTAACCTTGGATCTTGAGACTAACGGAGCGATGTTTCCTGAAGAAGCCCTGCGTTTTGCCTCACGGATGCTGCGATCCTATTTTGATTTTTTGGCAGACATAGAGGTAGACTCGCCTTATCCTTCGCTGGATTTTCAACTAGAAGGCAAGCAGGAAGAGAACATAGAGTCCAATGATGACATCATCATCAAAGACCTCGAGTTTTCGGTGCGTTCAAGAAATTGCCTGGAAATTGGCAATATCAAGACTTTGGGCCAGTTGGCGGAAGTGTCCCTTGATGAGTTGATGCAGATTAAGAATTTTGGCAAGAAGTCTTTGACGGAGATTCGCGAAAAACTATCTCAGTATGGCTTAAAGCTAAAAGATGATAGAGAAGGGGCCTGAACATGAGACATCGCGTAAGGAAATCTCGTCTTGGACGCCGTCCAGACCATCAGCTGGCACTGCGCCGCAATCTCGTTTTTGCTCTTCTCACGCATGGTAAGATCACCACAACTCTGGCTAAAGCTAAAATGCTGCGGCCGGTTGTTGAAAGACTGATCACAGTAGCCAAGCAGGGGCTTGAGGACGAGGAAAACCGCGAGCAGTATGAGCGCCGGGCCATATCCTTTTTTACCAGTGGGCAAAATAAGAGGAATCTGACGCCCTTGAACAAAAAGCAGCGTCGTGAAAAGCGCGAGACCGAGAAGCAGGGACAGGAATACCAGGGTGATCCCGCGCAGCCCAGAATCGTGAAGCGGTTGTTTGAAGATATCGCCCCAGCGTTTTCAACTCGACCCGGAGGATACACCCGCATTATGAAGCTTGGGCCGCGACTAGGTGACAACGCTGATATGGCGGTTATTTCGCTGGTCTGATTTTCTCTGAATCGGAGTTAAGGAGGCCCTTTGCTTCGTGTCAGGAATCTCTCGAAGTCCTATGCTCAAAGAAAAATCTTTGAGAGGGTTAGCTTTGATCTGGTGCCGGGCAGGCTCTTAGGGCTTCTCGGTTATAACGGCTCAGGTAAGACCACCCTGAGTCGCCTTCTACTAGGACTTGAAGCCCCCGACGAGGGCTGTCTATTAAAAGTAGAGCAAGGTCATGAGCTTGAGCTGTCTCCTGTTGAATTAAGAGAGCAGGTTTATTACGTCTTTCAAAATCCTGACGATCAAATCGTGGGAACCATCGTTGAAGATGATGTCGCTTTTGGAGGGGAAAACCGGGCTTATCCCCGTGAGGAGCTGATCCAAAAAGTTGAGTTTGCCTTGAAAAGGACCGGGCTCACCGGCTTAGAGAAAATGAACCCCATGATGTTGTCCGGCGGTCAAAAGCAACGCCTGGCCGTGGCTGGCGCCTTGTCCGTCGGAGCGAAGTATCTGGT
>CAZRLV010000075.1:0-12452 GCA_964600955.1 uncultured bacterium | reverse complement strand
CAATGCGGCAAACACCTGGCCCAGAAATGAGAAATATAAAATCAGACCATGAATCATAGAAACCAGGGTCAGAAGGTAGAGAAAGCCACGCGAGGAGCTGAAATCATAACGGACTAAAAGACCGATCAGAAGGGTGTATCCCAGCAGAAATGACAGGCTCATCACCGGAATGCTTAACCCCTCAGCCCCAATGCTTACAGACCAGAGCGAAATCAGGCTCAAATAGACCAGCCAGCGACCCGAGCAAAACAAATTTGGAAGCGATTGAGACCTCGTTTTTTTGCGAACCAAAATCAGGATCAATGCAACCAGGGACAACCCAAACAGGATAAAGAGCGTGAAGGGCAAAGGCGCTAGCAAGGGGTTATGACTGAAAGCCACGCGAGAGTAAACCGTGATCCCCTGCATGGGGTAAAAAACTAAAACCAGAGCTATGAGAATTAGAGAATAAAGAAGCGGTTTGAGAAGAGATTCTCTGCGTAGAAACTTCCAGATCAGAAAAACAAAAATCAGATTTACTCCGATGAAAGCACCCAGATGCTTGAGCGAAGCGCCGTAGCAAAGCAGGCAAAGAGCCACGCCAAGTGAAGGGCGGCTCTTTGTTTTCATCCAGTAAAAAAAGCAAATAAGCCCCGAAATGGCCAGAGCTGTAATTAAACCATGCAAAGAAAAAGACCTGAGTGCTATCTGAGTGACTGGAAAAAACCAAATTCCCGTAAAAATCAGAAATCGTGTGCTTAGATCTTTAGCCAAAACCATGGGGATCAAAACAATAGGAACCACAAATAAAGCCGGTAAAAACCAGGGCTGATTCAAAAACATCTGAGATAGGCCAAGAGCAGATAGTAAAGAGGAGAGCAGCGCCAAACCCCAGGGGTAGGCCTCCATTAAGGCCGCTTTGAGAAACAAGGGGTTGAAGCTGATTTCTTCTCCTAAAACCAGTGAATTAAGGAAAGGAAAATAGAGTTGATGTACGGAGTCACGATCGGGGAATGGACCTACAACTTGCACCCAAGCCCAAAAAAGGCTCCAGGCAATACCAAGAAAAATGAGAAAATGAAAAATGTTTTTTTTGTTCTCACTCATCGGTTAAACCGTTGAAGAAAAAAGAAGATGGATCCCCCGATCAAGTCGGAGGATGACAAGAATCGAGGAGGGAACTAAAGAATTATCGGAATGGGGAAATGAAAGAGGAAGAAAGATGGATCCCCTGGTCAAGCCAGAGGATGACGCAGTTATGTTCTTCTTCAAGTCTTTTCCTTCATTCCTATGATTCCTCTGATTCTTGATTCTTGTCATCCTCGAATTCCTGAATTCTTGATTTCAAGGATGACGCAGTGGGCGTTCAGTATATAATATTCGCCAAGCCTATGTTCTTGCTCGTCGTTTTGTGGATTTTAGTTTTGCCTCTTGGGGCGACGGACCTGGAAACCAATTTCTATGGCTCCTACAAGCCCCATCCTCGCCCCTATGACAGAGTTTTGGATTTTCTACCCCCATCAAAACTGAGCAATCTTGAGCAGGCAAAAAAACTGCTGGTGCAAACAGCGAAAATTATGCCCGAGACTAAAAATAGAAAGCCCCTCTCAGAGCTAGCTCTCAAAACAAGGATTCGTAAATCCTTAAAACTGGATTGGCTCTTCAAACACATTGAGAAAACCCCTCCCAGGTTTGAGCTGATTGATGAGCACCCACGAGAGGGGTATGTAGAACAAAAATTTAAGATTTCAGACACGATCATTGGATCATTTCCGGTTCTTGTCCTACTCCCCACAAACACTCATAAAAAGGCACCCGCTATTTTAGGGCTGCATGGTCATGGGGGTAGTATGGAGGATTTTCGCGATATTCTTATGGGCGCCAGGCTTGCCAGAGAAGGATATGCGGTTGTCATCGTGCGCTTTAGGGCGATGTATAACCTCTACGAGCATGAAATCTCTCAAAACCTCATGCGCCGAGGTTATAATTTGATGGGCTTTAGAGTCTTTGAGGCACTCTTGAGCCTGGAAATCCTAAAAAACCACCCATTAATCCAGGCTAAAAAATGGGGAATTTTGGCTCATTCGGGCGGTTCTGCCATAGCCCATCTTCTAGTGCGTCTGGTTGAGGGAATCTCCGCTTGTGTTTCTGATTACGACAGCAGTTACCATTTCCCCTGGCAAGAGCTTTGCTGTGAGGCGGTCCCTGAATTAGCTCTGCTTGGCACTCAATTGAATCAACGCTCAAACTTTCCCTGCCCTGCACTAAAAGCCCCCTATCATTTCTCACCCAAGGAGGATCAAATCCTGCAATTTCTTAGGACTTATCTAGGTCAAGGGGTGAATCACTCCCTCGGAAACATAGAGCAAGACAATCTCATCCCCCTGATTCAAGCCAAGGCCTCAGCAGGCTATGGTCAAGGCAGCCCGGCACTTAGAAAACGCCTAGACCTCCAAACTGAAATTCTGTTTTCAGATTTTAGTCAAACCCTTCAAAACCAAGGTCTAGGTCCAGTGAAAGATCAACGATTATTTACGCTGATCCAGGCTTTGCTTCTTTTGGACGACTGGCGGCTTGCTCTTAAAGCCAGCCAACTCTTTAGCGTGCCTAAAAATCGACTGCAGGCCATTTCGACGATCTTGACCCTCTCAAATCCAAAATCCATCCGCTCAAAAGAAATTCTAGCGGGAACCGCCCGCATCCACCAGGAACTTGGCAAATTTGAATCCTCTCAAGATTCAGCCAGGATTCGCATTCAAATCAGTAAAAGCTTGGCTAATAACGGTCTTGAAACGGAAGCTCTACGTCTGTTAAAAGCAGATGATTTAAGACATAAGGAAGTCCTAAACAAGCCCAACCTACGAGAGATGCTTTTGGAATGCTTTCAAAAACTTCTGATTCACGGGGGAAATCGCAAAACAACGATCTCAGTTTTAGATAACTACCCCAAAAAATTCAGGTTCCAAGCCTTCTCAAGATCCATTGAAAAAATCCTAAATCCAGAACTGCGCAAAAGCTTAAGGCTTATTCTTAGAAAAACCCTGCTACGTGATGAACCCACTGGGCCGGTGGATCAAATCCTATTTTCCCTGGGACTTTCACGCATCTTCTCTCAACCCCCTGCGGGACTCCGCCCTTTATCTGAGATCCCAGAGCTCAGATCTGAACAAGCCATGGAACTTGGCCGGGAACTTATCTATTACAAAGATTGGAAAACAATTTCGATGATCAGTAACAAACTCCTGGGGCTTCAAGACCAGATTGAATTTTTATTGCGTATTCTTGCCCTTGCATCCAAAAACGACAGCCCCAAGCCAATTTTGAAGGATTTAGGACAACTGTTTGATCAGGTAGATAACCCCGCCACCCTATGCGGCTTCTACGAGGAAATTCTGGAGATTCTGCTCGAAAACGGGCATGACACAGACTTTCGCTTTGCATTAACACAGGCCACCATAGCTGTAAAACGCATTGAGGCCCCTTTTGACAAGCAAACCCATATTCGAAACCTGGTCGGACTTGCCATAGATCAAGGCTCTTTTAATCAGGGCCTTGCGCTGGTCCATCTGGTTCCCGTCGGCTATGATAGTCAAAGCCTTAAAAATAAAATCATTCTCAAACAAGCTCAATGGACAGAGAAAAAATCAGAACCTATCCATGGGAAAAAATCAAGCATGGGACCCATCAATTCCACCCTGGCTCTGGTCACACATGCGAGCTATGCGCGCCTTATAAAACTGCATAGCGCATCAAGAAACACCCTGGACAAGGCCCTCAAAAAGCTACCGATGGAGGAACGACTCGGTCATCAGATGGAGCTTGCAAAAGCCTATGCAGATCGGGGTTTTTTGGTTGAAACAGAAGACCTTTTAGAAATCATTATCAAAGAAAACCACAATCAAACCACTAAAGTTCGCTTCCAGGTGATCCGTGAAGTCTCAAATATCTTTTCCATTCTTGGTAATGACAACGCTCTGCATAATTGTCTGCGCTCTTATCTACGCACACTCGCAGGAATGCTGCCCACCTCGGCCTGGGTAGAACCGGGCCTGCGTCTAATGGAAGAACCCTATATCAGGTCACGGATTCCCAAAGTATTTTTTCAAGCCTTTTTCACCTGGCTGCTAAAACATACCCACTGGGAGAATGAAAGCTTCCCAGCCTTTTGTATACAAGTCTATGAAGAAGATAAAACCACCTACTTCGTTGATAACTTAAAGGGAGTCTGTGAGGAAGAAGAGTTTTAACCACGAAAAGCACAAAAAGGGAGAAGGAACCACAGAACTATCGGGACTACAGAATCATCGGAATGGGGATAGAGAAGAGGAAGAAAGAGGAAATAATGGAATGAATAAAATCCAGCGCGTCATCTTGAAACCCCCACCGCGTCATCCTGAACTTGATTCAGGATCCAGGATGTGCCACGTGAAGATGTTATGAAAGAGAAGATGGATACTGAATCGAGTTCGCCGTGACGATATTTTGGGGCATTCATGCACTTCTACGGCTTGACCGGGAAATCCACACAAAAGGTCAAAATAATCTTACTTCCTCAAATTCCTATGCTACCTTTGATTCCTACTCTTTAATAATATTCCCAAATCTTTGCGGGCTTCTTTGTGGGTTGGGTCTAGTTTCAGAACTTCTTTGAGGAGGTCTATGCTTTTTTGCGGATCAGATTCAAAGCTTTGATTGCTTTCTAGGAATAGTTCACCGGCGCGTTTTGTTCGTCGTTCAGTTTCAGATAGCTCGGATGGTGAGGTTTCAGAAGATTCAATTTTGCTGAAGCTGAATCGATTTTTATATTGCCTCAAAAAACGAGTTTTCACAGATTGGAAAAATTCGGGTGAAACCTTCTTGATGGATTTATGAATATAGAGATTGAGGGGGTGAGCTCCTCTGATGACCGGTCGAAGCTCATAGGCATCTAAGAGGCTCTTATTTTGGTTTAGATAAGCCCAAAACCCACTCTCAAGAGCCTGCAAAACATGATTTGGATTTTTTGATTCTGAAATCTGCTTGATAGTCATGAACTGAGATCTTCGAGTCGTAAATGGGTCCGAACCTTGTAGAATAACAGGAACCTTACCTGTTTCTACCCAGGCTTGAAACAACCCCTCATCCTGACCATTAAACTGCTCCAAAAATTTCATTGCTTGTTCTTTTGAGAGACTGTCCAAAGGTATCCACTGGGGGGCTAAATTGAGAATATGGCGCGGAAAGGTAAGAGCCAGACGTGAGTGAAAATGAAGACCCCGAATCAAAGTCCAGGGGGGTTCAGGACCAAAATCATAATCATCCAGAATTTCCACCAGAGAAGATCTCAAGGCTCTGATCTTAGATCTGCCCCAACCCAAAGGGTTTTGATGAATGGCCTTGAAGCCTTCAAAGTAAATAGATGAGAGTGGATTCAGGGCTGGGGACCTCTCCAGGGTATTCAGATCTGGAAATCGGTTGGTCAAAATTAGCAAAACAAAAAAAAGCAGGACTGTCTGGAACTTGGATCGGTTTTGAAAAACTACGAGGGTGGTTAGAAGTAGATGGGGAAGAAAAAAAAGATAGGAACTTCTGGCCATCCAGGAAACATAGAGTGCGCTGTTATGCGTCAAGGTGAGAATCACAACGAGAAGAAAAAACCCACGAACTTTGCTGATTCGATAGCGCAAAAGATAAAAAATAAGCCCAGCATAGCCAATAATCAAAACCAGAACCGCGTTACGCAAGGCCGAATCTTCTCCAGGGGGATCTACAAAAAGGTAAAAACTCGCCCCAAGAACCAGATAAATCCAAAGACTATGCGAAAAAATCTTGGGAGGAATTTGCTCTCTCCGCTTTGACCTTTCCAGAAAATAGAGAAAGAAAAGCCCAAAGGCAAGGATTGGAAAAGCCAACCAAAAAACTTTAGCGGAAAGAAAAGGAGTATGCGAAAAAGTGGTTTGCAGATAACCCTGAAGATGATCGAGGGGGTAGAGTAAAAGGGCTAGAAAGGGTAAAACTAACAAAACTAGATTTTCTAACCGGGACCTTGGTTTTGAGAAAATTTGCAGAAGCAAGTAGGCCAAATAGAAGCTGAAATAATGAAAAACCCCCATGTGCTTGAAAACCATGGAGACCCAAAAACAAAAAAGCGCCACGGCAAAAAATGTTTTGCGTCTAGAAGCCAGGTAGGCCATGAAGCCCAGAGTGCCTAAAAACGAGAAGAGAACACAAAACCCATGAGGCGAGAGCCCTTTAAGAAGGCATTGGGTCCCAGGTAGAAAAAAAAGCAAAAGAGGTAAAAACCAGAGATTATTAGAGCGCGGTAAAACAAAACAGACTCCGGCCAGCGCGACCAACAGAAAGATGGATAGTAAATAAAACTCTGAAAGAAAGAGATTTTGCAACCCAATAGTGCTAATGAGCCGGGCTAGCCATGCCCCACCCTTGGGGTAATCATTTTCAAAAAAAGCCGCACTTAAGTAAGAGTAGTCATTGCCAAGCCAAAGCGAACCCTGAAGATAGTTAAGAAAGGGAAAATAAAGCTGAAGAACTGCATCTTTATCGGGAAAAGGCTGAACATGGTAGACCCAAAAGAAATAATCAATTAAGAAAACAAAAAGGATAAAAAAGAAGCAGGATTTCCGTGAGATCCGCAAATTACCCCCCCTCTCTCACCCTATGCAACAGTGGCTAGTCCTGCATGGCAAGTTAAACCCCCGAACCTGGAGCCATCTCCCCGTCATTCCAGACCCCGATCTGAAATCCATCTTTGAAATCAAGAATCATAGGAATCAGAGGTAGCATAGGAATCCAAGGAAGGTTGATTATTTCGACCTTTTGTGTGAATCCCCCGGTCAAGCCGTAGGATGACGCAGTTATGTTCTTCTTCAAGTCTTTTTCTTCATTCCTCTGATCCGCTTTGTTCACTACTCCACCACCACTTGCTCCCTTGCTTCTTTATTGGATGGATCCAGTTTCAAAGCCTTCCTAAACATCTCCTTAGCCTTTGCTGGGTCTGTTTTCAATACTTTATAAGCCTTTTCCACCAGATGACGAGCCCTGGCCTTTTCCAGACTATTGCCTTTAAGAAAGGAATTGAGCTTGAACAGGGCCTTACGTGCCACTTTATGCTTAGGATCCAGCCGTATCACCCGCTCTAGGAGAGTTATGGCTTTTAAGGGGGCTGTTTTTTGAATGGAGAGGGCCTCATGGTAGAGGTAAGAGGCCTCGCGTCTACGTATCTTAATTTCCAGAATCTTCAAATCCTCCCTGGCGTCTTTATGGTCTGGAAACAGCCTTAGTGCCTCACGCATCAATCGAGCGGATTTTTCCGGATCTGTTGCAAAAAGAGAGATTCCCTTTTGAAAGACTCTGTCTGCCTGGATTTCTTCAGGAGAACGAGTTCTATTTGAACGTACTTGAAGTCTTTGGGACAAAATCTGAAGGTCACTTTGAGCCTCCTTATGACCTGGAACTAGATCAAGTACTTTTAATAGCAAACGACGAGCTTCCTGAGGCGAGGTTTCAAATAATTGAGCACTCTGAGAGAAAAGGTTTTCCGCCTGAATTTCCCTCTCTTGATGAGCTTCATCTTTTGGCGGCAATTGGCCGGGCTCAAAGCGCTTCAATTCGTCCAAATCCTTACGAGCTTCTGCATGATCAGGCTGCAATCTCAAAACCTGCTCAAGGAGCTTCATTGCTATTTTAGGGTTTGAAGTGAAGTAAGCTCCAGCCTGACTGAACAAAATCGCCCCGTAGCTTTGCATGGACTGGTTCAGTGATTCAAATTCCATAACGAGGGCAGGATTCAATTCCAAGGCTTTTTGACCCAATCTTCTAGCCTCATCTGGATTTGATTTCATGGTCGCCCTGGCTTCTCGCAAAAGATCTAAGGAAGTTTTCTTGACGCCTACCTGACGTAAGAGGGCCAGATCTTCCAGGGCATTGACATGACCCGGGTCTAGCTCTAATACCTTCTCCAATAGCACTCTTGCTTTTTCAGGATCGGACTCTAAAAGCGCGGCACTTTCTCTAAATAATATGGCAGCCTGCGCCTTGCGTTTTTCCACCTCCTCTGGACTTAGCGTTTTAGCCCCGCTGTCGGGGACTTCCAGATCACGACTTTTCTCATCCCATGGGAGCTTCCCCTGTGTTTCTAGAATTTTTAAAAGTTCCGTCGTAGAGTATTTTTTGAGAATACGCTTCTCCCAGGAACCGAGATTTTTTTGAACGATGCTCAAATCTTCACGAATCTCCTGACTCTCTGGATCCAAGTCTCTAGCCCGCTTTAATAGCAGATAAGCCTCCAAAAAGCGTCCGGCATCAAAATGCTGATTGGACGAAACAAATAGATTAAAGGCTGTTTTCACCTCAGGATTCAAATATTCCCGGTAGTCATTTTTCAAATCCAATAGTCTTTGATTTGTCATGGCTAGGAGCGGAACTTTCTTCTGTATAGAATGATGCACATAGAGAATCGCCGAGCCTGGCTCCTGTCCCAGAGGATAGCCACGATAATACTGGCCCAAACGGCCCTCCTGTTTGAGTTGCGCAAAGAACTCACGATGGAAAACATGGGTTAAAAACCAGGAATGCGAATAATAATCCAGTTGAGAGTTCAGGTCACCGACTTCCTCGCCATAGTCGTCCCAGCTTCCATCACGCCAGAGAATTAAAGGAACCTCTCCTTCGCGAATCATCTCAAGATAGCGCGATTTTCCAAGTGCCTGAACCTCACCCACGAGCTTTTGCATTTGAGTCGGGCGCAACTGTTCGGGAAGTAATAAAGTCGGAATCTTATAAAGAAATTGATCCGGGAAGAGATATTCCAAAGCCATATGATGGTGGAGATTTGACCGTCCCACCAAAATAGATTTTCTACTGGAACCCAGATCAAGCTCCCTGAGGATCTTTAGAAACTCACGCCGTTCTTGCGAGACTTTTACCGGGGTCCAGCTTAGAGGATTTTGGTGCAAGCCGTTAAAGCCTCTGGAATAGACATAAAAACCAAAAGACCCTGCCAGCTTTTCCAGGGTTCGCAGTCCGGGAAAAAAATTACTGAACAGAATGAAAAGGGCCACCAGAATAAATAGTGAACGTGTCGATCGGCCCTCCTGAAAGACCAAAACTAGAGACAGATACAAAGGTAAAAAGAAAAAGGCTGAAACTTGCCCCAATCTTGAAAAATAGAAAACCAAGCCTGTAACCAATGAGATTAAAAGCAGGAGATAAAATCCACCCGCTACCGAATCGAAACGAATCCAGCGCAAAAAGAGAATAATGACCAAGTTTCCAATGATAAAACTGGCCATCATCCAAAGTAGTAAATGAAAATTCGAGCCCATGGACACGACCCAAATTAAAAATAAAAACAAGAGCGAAAAGGCCGTCAAACCTGAGAAAAAACGAGGCAGACCCAAACGATGAAAGGACTCTCCAGCGGAATGAAACCAGGCATAACCCACTAAAAAGGCCGTTGAAGCCAAAATGGCAAGAATCCAGGCCGGATTCAAGGCTGGATTATGCGCTAACAGTCCCTGAAGGTATCCATTGATGGCACTCAGGCAATAGAAGGGTATAGAGCTAAGCAAGATCAGGGCTCCACCTACCAGGGGCCAGTGCAAGGATCTTTTTGAAGTTCGAAGCCAAAGTAAGTATGCAACCCAGGCATTGAGAAAGAGGATTAAGCCCAGGTGTTTGATGACACAGGTAAACCAAAATAGCGCTAGTGCCAAAACTAGGTAAGTTCTAGCCCCCTTTCGCAAAAAAATCGAAAAACTCACTAATCCGGCGCAAAGAATCAATACATTAAAGGAGTGAAGATTGAAGTTTTTTAGACATAGCTGAGTTATTGGAAAGAAAAACAAGGCCAGAACAAATAGCCAACGACGCTCGCGTGCAATAGGGGTTTTCCAGGCTATAAAACTCAACGGTAAGAGTAAAAACAGAGAAATTAGCCACGGGTCATGAATGAACAATTCCTGGAGGTTCAAAGCTGAAATCAGCCAGGGAATGATGAGAATACCCGCCGGATATTCTTCTCCCATGACCTGATCGAGAAAGAAGAAATCATTTCCCATCTCCATAGAGGCTTTGAGATAATTTAAGAAAGGGAAATAGAGTTGATTGACGGAATCACGATCCGGAAAAGGATCCGTAGCCCCAATCCAGGCAAAAAGGAAAAGGCAATAGCCGGTAAAAATCAGCAGAATTTCAAAGGAACGAATCCGTGAAATCATCTTCTCACCTAATCTTTTTTACGCTTTCTGCCTTTAAACAGCTTTCCATACTTCTTTTCACCTTTTTTCTTGCGTTGCTTTTTTAATTCTTCTTCAACCTTGACCTGATAGCGGCGCATGCGAATTTTAAGAAAATGGGCCTGAATATCGTCGCCTCTTTGCTCAAAGATTCCATACAAGAGACGATCAAGACGATTTCTGATTTCAAGATAAGAGAGGACATCACCGCGATAATCCACGGTTCCAAAGTGATCAACGATGACCATGGTCGGAACCCGCAGGGGCACATTCTTACTGGTTACCAAAGCTTCGGGGTCATCGACAAAAGGAATGGGGATATCCTCATCTTTAAGTAGGGCCTGGGCATCGGCTTCGTCGACAGATACAGCCACAAAGGCAAAGGTTACATCGGGCTCGTATACGATTGTGGATAGAATCCCAATGATTTTGTTGAAGAGTACAAAAACATTATCTGGATGGAAAAGCCTGAAACCGTGCTCCGAGGACTGCATAGCTTGCCAGTCTTTAGCTTTGAGGTTTTTTGCCTTGGCCAGAACGGAGCGGGAATACTCTGTGCGAATAGCCGTCTTAAACCATTTATGGCATTGGCGAATGAGGATGTTTTGATTCTCTCTTTCACGCGAAAAATCGCGGTAGAGATCGCTCAAGTCACGGAGGTAGTCGATGGTATCGCTATCCCAAAGAGTACCAAACAGCAAAACCAGGATCTTTTTGCGTGAGCGCGCGAGACTATCATAATAATACCTTCGCAAAAGATTCAGCTCTGGAAACTCCCCACCCACAAGATCCTGGCTGGCGATTTCACCATCTTCAGTTTCTATCAGAAATACACGGTCATCAAAGAGATCTAGATGAAAGAAATCATCCTCTTTAAACACATCATTGACCGTGCGTGTATGCGGAGAGAAATAGCGTAAATAAAAATGTTGGAATTTCTCGCCTTTTTCAACCTCCGGGGCTTTGGCAAAGCCCGGAAGACTCAGGGAAAAAAATAGCAATAAACAAAATGCAGTCTTAATGAGCTGATGATCCCTTTATAGCTTCTTCAAGCATCTGGCGCAGCTCCTTCTCTGGAATGAGTCCCACCCTATAATGCAAGATGGTACCTTTGGCATCGGCAATAATGCTGACTGGAATACCATGGATACCATACCAGCGTGCCAGTAGATTTTCAGCGTCCACAAGAGTTTCAAAATCAACATCCTTTTCTTTGGCATGCGCTTTGAGGGCCTCCAGGTCTGAATCAAAGCTAATATCCAAAAAAGCCACGCCTTTTTTGGCAAATTCCTGATCCAGTTTCCCCATCAGACCCAGCATTTCAGAGCACATGGGACAGCTTAGGCTCCCCATTTTCATATAAAAAACTTTATCTTTGCGAAGAATATCCGAATCAATCAATTCCCCCTGAAGATTTGAAAACTGAAAATCCACCATTTTTTGCCCCAGAAATCCATCCTCCGGGGCCGCAAAAAGTCCTGAGTTCATAACAACACTAATCAATAGAATTACAAATAGCTTCATACCGCTCTCCTCCTAACCCATATTAAGTCCCAATACATAACGAAAGTCAAGAATTCAAGAATTCAAGGAAGCAAGAATTCAGGAGTCTGAAGCCAGAATTAAAGAAGAAAACCCCCACTGCGTCATCCTCTGGCTTGACCAGGGGATCCATACAAAAAGGTCGAAAAGTTTCGTTATGCACAAATCATCGAAGAAAAGAAAAGGATGGATCCCCCGGTCAAGCCGTAGAATGACGGATTTTGATTCCCCATTCCTATGATACCTTTGATTTCTCTGCTACCTTTAGCTCCTTTCTCCTTTCTTTTTCGTGTTTTTCGTGGTTAAAATTCTTCTACCAGCCCTATGAGTCAAAAATTAACTTACAGTAAATCCCTATATCAACTGCTTCTTGGGGTACAGATCAGGTCCTTTCTGAATTCGCGAAATACGCGCAGCCTGGCTCAGTTTCTTATTTTTCTGGTGTTTTCAGGTCTTGTCATCTTCAGTATTTATTTCGGCACTCTGGCATTGCTTAATAAATTGGATTCACTGAACAACCTCCAACGTTATTCTACGGTCTTTTCTTTGGCTACACGCTGGATTCCCGTGGGGGACCTCATCAAAGAGAGGTTGTTTTCCATGGTGGTTTTAGCCGTATTTTTCATGCTGCTTTTCTCGCAAGTGATCTCCTCGATTTCACATCTCTATCTATCCCGAGACACGCAACACCACCAC
>CAZRLV010000074.1:0-12457 GCA_964600955.1 uncultured bacterium | reverse complement strand
CCAGTGATCATTCAGTCACAGAAGCGTCTGAGATGGATGTTGCCATGCATCTCAGACGTCTGCATACCGTAAGTTCCTCATCTCAGAGCCTAAACGTCCCGCCCTGATTCACGGTGATATATGGAGCGGCAATGTTCTATTTGGTAAAGGCAGAGTAGCGGCTTTTTTGGACCCCGCAATCTATTTTGCCCATCCTGAGGTGGAGTTGGCGTTTATCCGTCTTTTTAACAGTTTTGGAAAGCTATTTTTTGACTGTTATCAGTCTGAATCAGGTCCACTGGAAGATGGATTTTTTGAGGTTCGCTCCGATCTCTACAATCTAATTCCCCTGTTGGTGCATGCCATTTTATTTGGGGGTCCCTACGCCCATTCTATCGATCAAACCCTCAACAAATTGGGGTACTCGTAGCGCATCGGCGGTTAAGGGACGTAGTACTGACCTTTGTGCACGATGCTGGATTCAATTTCTATGGTTTGATTCAGTGAGTGGGAATAATAGCCTCTGCGAGGAGCGTAACCATTTAGTTTTCGAACTGGATTCTCAAAGTTAATCACGGTTTGGCGTTCTCCAAGCAAATGTCCCCCAGTGGAACTATCTCCATAGCGAGTGTGACCCAATTCATGGGAAATAATCGCGAGGGGGTCAACTTTTTGTCTTGTCACAGACCAGCGCCCGCCAATGCCAACGGCACTTATACTAATAAAGCCCGGTTGGGCAAACGCTCCTGGTCCGCCATGCTCATTAATCTCAAAAAAAATAAAATCTTGCTGCAACTGTCCGTCGAAAGAAATTTCACCACTTAAAACCTCATGTAGAGGAATTTTTCTGCGAGACTGACAGAAAGACTCAAGGTTTTGAGTGTACTCAAGATAGCCTTTTTGAGCCGCCCATAGAGTTTCCTTCAAAATCCTCCGGGCAAACCAAGCACCCGCATTTGTGTGAAAGAACTCTCGCAAAAGGCCATGATTTTTCTTTTGCAATCGCCTTTCAGGATTATTTCGATGAATATTTACCTTGTCGACCAAGATAAAGGCATGCTCACGGCGATCTGATTCGGCCTCGCGATCCTCCGTGGCAGCCATTTCGCTGCTAAATTTCACTACAGCGTTAGGATCAGAACAAGTCATGAAATATTCGCCCACAGTAAAGTCGGTATCGTTGATCGCAGACCGAAAGGAAATGGGATCCTCCTTCATGGATGAATAAGTTGTTTTTAGACCGGGCTCTAAATGAAGAGCATCAAAAAAATCTTGAGCTTCTGGATTGGCAAGCGACAACATAAGAAAGATCAGTCCAAGAATGAATTTTAGTTGCATAGTCTTAATCTATATACGCAAAACCATAGAAAATGTTACCCCATACTGAGACAATCTTATTAGGAGACAATTTCAATTAGTGTAAAATGTTTTCATGCTGGATTTATGTCCTTTTGGTTCACATCGTGTGGTTTCTCCTTTGCACGCCTTGCCCCAGGGAGCCGACAAGGTTGATAACCGTCTTCCCATGCGAGCCAATGAGGTTTTACTTGAAGTGGATACCTTAAACCTGGACTCGGCTTCGTTCCGTCAACTCTGGGAAGAGAGCCGTCAGAAACCGCGCGGGGTGGCGGATCTCATCCTCAGAACCGTTGCAAAGCGGGGCAAACAGCATAACCCGGTGACAGGCTCTGGGGGAATGCTGCTTGGGACCGTCAAAGAGATGGGTCCTCAATACCCTAATTCCTTTGATCTCAAGGTCAAGGACAGGGTGGCTACTTTGGTTTCTCTATCTTTAACCCCCCTTCATTTAGATGAGATCACCAAAGTATACCCAGAGCGCGATCAGGTGGATGTTGAAGGTTATGCTTTTCTTTTCCCCAGCTCCCCTCTTGTGAAAATCCCGGATGATTTGTCTGAAACCCTGGCTTTGGCGGTCTTGGATGTTTGCGGTGCCCCGGCCCAGACCTCACGCCTGGTTAAGCCGGATATGACCGTGGTCATCATCGGTGGAGGTGGAAAATCCGGTTTACTTTGCTGCGCCGTTGCCCGTGAAATCCTGGGACAAGAGGGACAGTTAATTGCTGTGGAACGTCCGGCAGATCCTTCGGTTTCCAGATTGGTTCAACTGGGTTATTGCGACAAAGTTCTGGAAGTGGATGCCACGTATGCCGTGGATGTACGTCGCGCTGTCTTTGAAGCTACTAAAGGGTCTATGGCAGATTTGGTGATCAATGTGGCCAATGTTGAGCATACCGAAATGGCTGCGATTTTGAGCGCCAGGCAAGCTGGAATTGTCTATTTTTTTTCCATGGGCACCTCCTTTACACGCGCGGCCCTAGGTGCTGAAGGCATAGGTTGCGATCCTACCTTACTGATTGGAAACGGCTATGCTCCCGGTGCAGGCCCTTATTCCCTGGAAGTCATGCGCAAGCATCCTGAACTGATGGATTTATTCCAAAAAATCTACGTTTCATGAAGGTTTTTGTTTTCATTGGATCGGACAAGAATTCGGGTAAAACCACAGCCATGGGCTTTACCTATGCAAGAATGCAGGATTCAAACCGCCCGCTGGTTCTAACCTCGGTGGGCCTTAATGGTGAAGACATTGATCACTACGAAGGCATCCCCAAACCCGGTCCACGCATTCAAAAGGGTGACTACCTTGTTACTACTCCCCGCCAGCTGCACGGACAAACCGGCAAGTTTAAAGTATTGGAGCACTTTGCAAGCTCTGAGTTTCGAAAATCTCTCGTTCTGGTTGAGGCAAAGATGAGCCAGCCCTTTATCCTGGAAGGTCCGGATGATCGCTTAGCTCTAAAAGGCTTGAAATCAAAACTTGAGCGTCGCTTTAATCAAGGCGTTTTGTTAATCGATGGTTCTGTTGATCGTCATTTCCTGGCACATCCTGAAATTTCAGACGGGATTTTTTACTCCCTATTGATCAGCTCCAGAGATGAGCAGATCCGCAAGGCCAGTGGGTTCTTGAAGTCTCTGAAACTCCCCACCTGCTCAACCGTTCTAAGTAGCAGGCTCGCAAAACTAATCACTCAACCCATGTATTCTCTATTGTTAGATGATCATAGTGAGGTGCTCTACCAGGGTTTTGGTCCCGCGTTTATGGACGAGGACTTGATCCAAATGATCAAGAAATACCGCAGTCAATCCTGCGTGTTCTACCTAAACGGAGCCCTGACCCCTTCCCTGTATAAAGCCTGCGCTCTTTGTGCGAACTGGAGCCTAGTTCTTGATAATTTCACCTTCTATCAGAATATTTCGACGCGAGGTTCTGGCTCAGGGCAGTTCAAACCCTCGCTAAGCCTATACCAACCCCATAAACTGCAAGCTCTGTTTTTGAAACAAGACAACAAAAAAAGATTGGAGCTCCCCAAAGGGGTCCCGGTATACAATCTGTTTCGAGAGGCGCATCATGAACTTGGTTTTCAAACAGGGCTCGATTCCTGAGTCCCTATTTCAAGAACTAGACTTCAAGACCTATTTGGAGCAGTTTAGCCGTCCCCTGCCCACTCTTGGACAAATGCTTCTCAAGCCTCTCAAACCTTCAGAAATTGAGGCCTTTTTCCAAAAATTGCGCGAGATGAAATCCTATCAAGACCAGGGGTTGATCGATTCAGCAGAGTTGGTGCTCCTGTGCACCTCTTTACCGAATCTCGAAGAAGAGCTCCAAGCTCTTGAGTCACAAGCTATTGAGGTTCCCCATCTATTTCAGCTGGGATGTTTTCTAGAAAATGAGTTTCCAATCCAAAACCAAGAAAAAAAAGTTCCAGTCAATGCCAGACTGAGTTCTAAGCTGGTGGATGTCCACAAAATCCTAAGGCAAACCATGGAGTCTGGTTTTGGGAACCTGAAAATGAATTCCATTACACGAAACTATCTGGAGCAAATGGAGGGACAAAAAGCCTGCGTTGAATCCGAGATCATGGCCTATGAAAAACAAATTTTTCAAGAAACCGGCCTGAGAATTACCTATCCCTATCCTAGAGATCTGTCACGAGATCACTCAGAGCTGGAAAAAATCAAAAAGAGTTCTCTTTTAAAATCCAGTCCGCTGGAATCCAGGGTTCGAATTGAGTATTGCCCTCCTGAAACCCTGCGTATATCCGAGATGAAGATGGCAGATTTAGAAGAAAAAATCGAAGGAGAATACGCAAAAAAACTCTCGCAAATAAACGCAAAGCTCCAACCTTATTTAAAGCCCTTGAAGCAATATTATAAAGAGAGGTGTGAGCGAATCTATACCTATGTCCTGCTGGACTCCATGACAAAGGTTGGACTTGAAATTCCAGAATTTCGCAAAGAAAATGGAATTTTGGCTAAAAAGGCGATCCTACCCGCATTAAAAGCCAAGCTTGGCAAGAAATACAAACCTCTAAACTTGCACTTAAAGTCCGGCTCCAATGTTTTATTTGGCTCCAATATGACGGGAAAAACCACGGTGCTGAAAACTCTGTATTTCCTAGCGACCCTGGTGCATCACGGGCTGCCCATCCCTGTTGAGCACATGAGTCTGAGCCCCCCTTGTGGAGTCTTCCTTTGTCTTCGATCCTCAGGAAACCTCCAGGAATCACTGTCCAGCCTGGGAGACGAATTAATGTTCTGGTCCGGTGACTTCCCCAAAGGGTCCTATATTTTTGTGGATGAACTCTTTCAGTCGGTAGAGCCGGTATCTGGAGCTGCATTGGCCCGTGTCGTTCTTAATGATCTCAAGGGCAGCTCCAAAACTCTTTTGGCAACCACACATTACGCAGAACTTCTAAAGCTTAAAGGGCTGAACCATCTAAGAATGAAACCTTTTCAATCCCAAGTTGATTCTGGAAAATCAGATTCATCAAACTTTTTAAGTCAGGTTCCCTTTGAGGTGGAGAGCGTTGGTCAATCTGCCAGGGACCTTGGTGTTGCACAGGCCAATGAGGTATTGCGTGCGGCTCTCTCTTTTCCCTTGCCCAAATCTATAAAAAAAGAGATCAAGTCCCTGATGACAAAAAGTGGCTCAAAACAGTAGACTCCCCCATGCCTAATTTACCCTTGGATCCAGGCCAAATTAACAAGGTCAAAGCCTCAGCAGAAAAGATCGCTGAAGTCATTCAGAGTTTTATAGACGAGCACTCCTCGGTTTCCACCGAACGTACCGTATTACGGCTTTTTGGTGTTGATGGCGTCACTGAGACCGATGAGCCGCTTCCCAACCGCATCATTGATCTTTTGCAAGACGATGGCCTTCTTGAATCAGGGATTTCCAAACCATTCGCTGCGGCTCTGGTTCAATCCGGACGCGACGCAGAAACTACAGCTGATCTGATCGATCAGGGGAAGATAAAACTTGGGCAATATGACGGGCTTGTACCGGGCAGGATCGAGGCTCAGGAAAAGGCTTTAACCCGACAGGCGCTGGCAACTCTGGATAATTCTCGACGCAAAAAAGAATCCAGACATGAGCGCTTTCCTCTCGGCCCTAAGCCCTGGAAATATGTGATCGTGGCCACCGGCAATATTTATGAGGATCGCACCCAGGCCTCGTCGGCTGCTGATTCGGGGGCAGATGCTGTGGCAGTTATTCGCACCACGGCTCAAAGTCTTCTCGATCATGTTCCCTTTGGTCCAACTACCGAGGGCTATGGCGGGACCATGGCGACTCAGGCTAATTTTCGCATCATGCGCGAAGCTCTCGATGAAGCCTCAGAAAGACTGGGGCGTTCTATTATGCTCGTGAATTACTCCTCGGGGCTTTGCATGGCAGAGATAGCGGCATGCGCTGCATTTGAAGACCTGGATATGCTCCTGAACGATTCTATGTATGGGATTCTCTTTCGAGATATCAATATGGACAGAACCTTTATAGATCAGTATTTTTCGCGCTTAATCTGTGCTCGTTCAGGAATTATGATTAACACGGGTGAGGACAATTATTTAACCACGGCTGATGCTATTGAACAGGCACATACGGTAACAACCTCACAGCTCATTAATGAAGCCATGGCCCTTAAGTCGGGTTTGTCAGAATCCTTAATGGGGCTTGGACATGCCTTTGAGATCAATCCTGAAATTGAAAATGCCCTTCTCTATGAGATTGCCCATGCTGAATTGGCTCGTAGCCTTTTTCCTAAGGCCCCTTTGAAATACATGCCAGCAACCAAGCATAAAAGTACGGATGTTTTCTATTCGCATGCCATGGACACGATCTTCAACCTGGTCTCGGTGATGACGGATCAGGGAATTCATTTAAGCGGGATGCCTAGTGAGGCCATTCACACGCCCTTGATGATGGAACGCTACCAGGCACTGACCTCTATTAGTTATGTTTTTCGCATCGCCAAAGATCTGGGCCAGGAAATAGATTGGAAACCCGAAGGGTTCATCGTCAAACGGGCGCAACAAGTTTTGGACGAGACAGAAGAGCTATTGGAGGAAATTCTAGAGCTGGGTGGACTGCGTAGAGCCATCGAAGCCGGGAAATTCGCAAATATCGTGCGTGAACTAAATGGTGGTAAGGGTGTAGATGGTGTTTTTCACAAAGCCAGTGATTACTCCAACCCCTTGCTTGAGGAGCTCACCGGGGGCAAAAGTGAGTGAGGATCTGATTAAACCGTATGGAGATACTGGCGATGATGGAAAAATACAGATCAGTTTCACCTTGCCCATTAAACTTTCTGCCAGGGCACGTAAGGCCGCTGAACGCTATGTAGAACTTCTTAACTGCAAGAATGTGAGCGTGGTGCATGCCCATGAAATTGGCAATGGCTTCACCTATTTTGTAGTTTACGCAGATGCCGTACCCAGTTTGGACTATGAGACGGTCCAGGCCACCACAGTGGAGTTGAGCCACAGAGATTTTGATGCCATTAATGCCTTCATTGATGAGGAGTTTCCCAGGCCATTGGTTGTTGTGGGTGCTACGATCGGGACAGACGCTCACACAGTGGGAATAGATTCCATTTTAAATATGAAAGGATTTGACCACGATTATGGGCTAGAACGTTACTCTCAGTTTCGGGTCTACAATATGGGCGCTCAAGTGGGGGCCGAAGACTTGCTTAAAAAGGCCATGGAAACTGAGGCCGATGCCATTCTAATCTCACAGACCGTGACCCAGAAAGACTCACATCTTAGAAACTTCACGGAATTTATGGAATTGGTGGAAGCCGAGGGCTTACGTCAGAGGTTTTTGCTTCTCATCGGTGGAGCCCGTATCAATCATGAGCTAGCCATTGAGTTGGGATATGAAGCCGGATTTGGCCCAGGGACCCGACCTTCACAGGTCGCTGATTATATTGCCACGGAATTGGCGAAGAAGAAGAAGAAGAATTGAACTGGAAGAAGGAACTACTGAACTATCGGAACTACAGAACTAGAGGAATAAAGAAAAAGAGGAAGATGAATCTTGAATCTGTCATCCTACGACTTGACCGCAATGGTGTTTAGTTAAGGATTTGGATATGAGTAGCCCTGAATTGATGTTTGTTGCACGATGGTGGAGTCCCCACCGCGTCATCCTCTGGCTTGACAGGGGGATCCATTCAAAAGGTCGAAAAAATGGTACCTTCAAATCATTGAAGAGAAGAGTTGAAGATGGACGGGGGAGTAAAAAATGCAAAAACTTAGACTTGAAAATAGTGAGAAACTTTATGATGAGGCGTTAGATCTGATTCCGGGGGCTATTTTGGGGATTCGGCGTCCTTATAATTTTGTGGCCGGAGAATACCCCATCTTCTTTGAATCGGCTCGCGGCGGCAAAGTGATTGATGTTGATGGAAATGAGTATATCGATATGCTTTGTGCTTACGGCCCCATCATCATCGGACATTGCGAGCGAGAAATTGACGAGGCCGTTCATACCCAGATCCGCGAGAAGGGTTTTTGCATGTCATTGACTCAGCCTGTTCAAAATGAACTGGCTCGTCAACTGCGGGACCTGATTCCATCTTGTGAAAAATCGGTTTTTACCAAAACAGGTTCTGACGCAACCACAGCGGCGGTGCGTATTGCACGCGCCTTTACGTCCAAAACCAAGATCCTACGCTGTGGCTACCATGGCTGGCATGACTGGTGCGTTGAGGTCAAAGGCGGTATTCCAGGCAAGCTTTACGAAGATATTATTGAGTTTGAATATAATAATCTTGATCAAGTAGAATCTCTGATCAAGGAACATGGCCCGGATCTGGCAGGAATCATCATCACTCCGCTAGGCCATCCCCTTGCTTTTCCTGTTGAATACCCAAAACCGGGCTTCCTTGAGGGACTTCAAACCCTGGCCCGTGAAAACGAAGCGGTTTTGATTTTTGACGAGATACGCACGGGGTTTCGCGTAAACCTTGGAGGTGCCCAAAAGGAATTTGGGGTCACCCCGGATCTTTCGGTTTTTGGAAAGGCAATGGGCAACGGCTATCCCATCAGTGCAGTTGTGGGCAAGGCTGAAATTATGGATGTCTTGGTGGATAGGGCGTTTCTAAGTTCTACTTTCTTTCCCAATAGTGAAGCCCAGGTGGCCGCTCTAAAAACCATCGAGATTCTAAAGCGCGATAAGGTGCTCGATAAAATTCGTGAAAAGGGTCATGTCTTCGCTAAGCGCGTAAGGCAGGCGGTCGAAAACTCTTCGGTTCCAGCGGAGTTCAGTGGAGAACCGTGGATGCCATTTATCACCTTTCCCAAAGATTCTCAGGGGCTATATAAAAAACTTCGCAAAGAGTTCTATACAGGCTTGATTCGACGTGGGGTTTTTCTCCAGCCTTACCACCATGGTTATGTAGCTCATCGTCACAGTCATGAAGATCTAGCTCTCGTGGCAGACAAGATCGAAGAAGCCCTGGGTGAGCTAAGGGCTCTTGTATGAGCAGTCCCGTTATTTTGACCTGCCCGATTGTGGGTGCCGAACTAACCCGCGAGGACTACCCCAGTCTCCCCCTCAGCCCTGAAGAATTAGCAGAGGCCGCCCGTGGGGCTTGTGAGACCGGTGCCAGTATCATCCATCTTCATGTGCGTGACGATGAGGGAAACCCGTCACAGAGCGTGGAGATCTTTGAAGAAACAACCCAAAAAATAAAGAATCGCTGTGAATGTATCCTGCAATACTCCACCGGCGGGGCCGTGGGGACCCCTCTTCAGGAGCGCAAAGCTCCCCTCTCTCTAAAACCTGAAATGGCAACCCTTTCTATGGGGACCATGAATTTTGGCTCAGGCGTATTTGAAAACTCAGAGGCTATCATTCTGGGGTTGGCAGAGGAGATGTCCGAGCAGGGAGTCATGCCTGAGCTTGAGATTTTTGATTATGGGATGATGGACACTGCACTGCGCTATCTAAACAAAGAGTTAATTCCAAAGAAGTTTCATGTAGATTTTGTCCTCGGCGTACCAGGAGGCATGAATGGCAGCTTGAAAAGTCTTACGGTGCTATTGGATTGTCTACCCCCTTCTCAGACCTGGACCGTGGCCGGTGTTGGACGCCATCAGCTGCCGCTCAGCCTACATGCTCTGGCACTTGGGGGTCATGTACGCGTGGGACTTGAAGACAATATGTATTACAGAAAAGGTGAGTTGGCCAACTCTAATGCCCAGTTGGTCGCGAGAATTGCCCGCCTCGCCAGGGAAATCGACCGCCCACCCGCCACAGTGGACCAGGCCCGTGACATTTTAGGACTGGTAAAACCGTGTTAAAAAAATATACGGGTAGCCCCCATATTATCAATCTTCAAAACCTAATTCAGACCCAACCAACCTGGAGGGTGGCGCAAAGAATCATAGAGGAAAATACCCAGGTAGGCGCATTGATACTGACGGTAGCCTCGCGTGAAGGACGAGCGGCAATCCTAAAAAAGCTCCCAGAACAAAAAAGCATCGAAGTTATCCGGGCCATGGCGGACCTGAGACAACCCCCTGAATTCGTTTTAAGCACCATTTACGACACCTTGAAGGAGTCCTTTGGAGATTGAGCATGCAGGCTTTGGGAAAACATATTCTTTGTGAGCTTTATGGTTGCGACCAGGAATGTATTGCTGATGCAGACCGGGTTTGTGACATCATGCTAAAGGCAGCCAAAGCTGCGGGAGCCACTATCGTTGATTCCATGTTCCACCAGTATTCCCCTTTTGGTGTGTCTGGTGTTGTGGTGATTGAAGAGAGTCATCTGGCCATACACACCTGGCCTGAACATGGTTTCGCGGCCGTCGACCTCTTTACCTGCGGCGATTCTGTAGACCCCTGGCAAGGTTTTCACCTCATTGAAGAGGCGTTCAGTGCAAAAAACAGCTCCTCCATAGAGATGAAAAGAGGGTTTGTTGGAAGGCTGGGAGTTGAGGAAGAAGAGGAGCCACGAAAAACAGGAAAAAACACGAAAGAGTGAATCAGGAAGAAGATAGATCCCCCGATCAAGTCGGAGAGTGACGTTATCTGTGGGCATTCATGCCCAATGTCGCCTTAACTAAACACCATTGCGACTTGATCAGGGGATCCATCCCTTCTTTAGTCTTTCTTCAATTCAAAGAATTAAAATCAGAATTATTTTTTTATTTTTGTTAAAATCGTTGGGTGGATTTGATGGGAGGCAGATATGGCCAAAATTCTTGATTCTGTGAGCGAGGCCGTGGATTTAATTGAAGATGGCATGACCGTGATGGTTGGGGGGTTTGGGGTCTGTGGACTCCCGGAAAACCTGGTTCACGCTCTGGCTGAGAAAGGAACGCGCAACCTGACCCTGATCTCAAATAATGGGAGTGTAGACGGTTGGGGAAACGGGAGACTGATTGGCAACGGGCAAATTCAAAAAATGTATGGCTCGTATATTGGTGAAAACAAGGCCCTCGGAGAACAATTCATTGCAGGGACCCTTGAAGTCGAACTCGTACCTCAGGGAACCCTGGCCGAGAGAATTCGAGCTGCTGGGGCAGGAATTCCCGCCTTTTTCACCCCTACCGGCTACGGAACCAAAGTCGCCGAAGGCAAGGAAACACGCATGATTGATGGCAGAGGCATGGTCTTAGAGACCGCCTTGCATGCAGATATTGCCCTGATCAAAGCCTGGAAAGCAGACAAAAAGGGCAATCTTGTGTTTCGAATGACGGGTAGAAACTTTAACCCCATCATGGCTACTGCGGCGAAAACTACCATTGTGGAAGCCGAGGAAATCGTAGAACGTGGTGAATTGGACCCGGATCATGTCATCACCCCGTCTGTCTACGTAAACTACCTGGTGAAAGGAGAGCAATATGAACGGCGTATCGAAAAAAGAACGAATCGCTCGTAGGATCGCCAAGGAGCTCAAGCCTGGTTTTTTTGTCAATCTGGGCATCGGGATTCCCACCCTGGTGGGCAATTACATCCCCGAAGAATATGATGTTTTCCTACAGTCCGAGAATGGACTACTTGGAATCGGCCCTTACCCACTCGAAGGTCAAGAGGACTGCGATTTGATCAATGCGGGTAAGGAAACCATCACCACCATTCCCGGCTCCGCTTTCTTTTCTTCAGCAGACTCCTTCGCCATGATTCGTGGTGGCCATGTGGACGCCACAATTTTGGGCGCTATGGAGGTGTCTTCCAAAGGAGATCTTGCCAATTACATGGTTCCTGGCAAGATGGTCAAAGGTATGGGGGGTGCCATGGATTTGGTTGCCGGCTCTCGTAATGTCATCGTGGCCATGATGCATACCTCCCGAGACGGCGAGTCCAAAATTCTGACAGAGTGTTCCTTACCCTTGACCGGAACCCACTGTGTTAACTTGATTGTTTCAGACCTGGCAGTGATAGAGGTCCAAGATCAGGGCCTGGTACTCAAAGAAACTTCCCAAGGAGTTAGCATTGCCGAGGTCAGAGAAAAGACAAGTGCCGAGTTGATCGTAGACGCAAGCTGCCAGGAGTATGCTTTTTAGCAATCCGCTTTGGAATCGCACGTTACCGTCTATGTTAAAACTCTTTTTCTAACCTGGTTGTGGTTGGAAGTTAGCTCCTTTCTCGTCTCAAATTTTAAGCTTCCGCCTTTGTTGCGAAGACTCTACGGACAAGGGAGTCTGGATTGTCTAGTGCTCTATATTATTTTGTTCTCCTTTTTTCAGGGAACCCATGTCGAGACTTACCTGCATATCATTTTCCCCATATTTTTACTTTTTGATTTAGGTGTCAAGCGCAAAGAGACCAAAATTCAGCTTTTTTTCTGGCTTGAAGTTGCGGTTATTACCCTGCTTGTCCTCGCAGGTCTGAAAATTACCTTTATTTCAAATTTTGAAGGAGGCATGTTTTTTTTCGACCGCTCTGTTTTTTATGTCAGCTTTTTTTGGCTGATGTTTATTGTTTCACTGGTCAATCTTTTCAATGTTGTGGATGGTCTGCTTTGCGGAATCACGGCTGTTTTGGCTCACAGCTTTTTGGTGGGGATTTTCATGCAGCCCAGAGTGGATTCAAGTGCCTTGCCCTTTGCACTGGTTCTAGGAGCCTTTACAACTCTTATCTGGCTCTTTACAGTCTTGCGGGAAAA
>CAZRLV010000073.1:0-12503 GCA_964600955.1 uncultured bacterium | reverse complement strand
GGCACTGGTTGCTGTAAGACCCTTAGAAATTCTCAGAGATGCTTCAAAAACCGTATCATCATGGTTGAACTGCAAATCACCTTTGACCGTAAGGGCACTGAGCGTGGTTTTAGCACCCGGATCGAGAAAATAGGAAAGATGATTGCGATCTACGAAACGACTGGCGGCGATCTGATTAACATGCAGGAGGTCTCGACCTTGAATCAAGGAGCGTGTGGGGCAAAGTTCGGGACTTTGGAAGCACCCCAGGATTAGATTCCCTTCAGAGATGAAATCGCCTTCAACTCTCAGGTTTCCTCTGGCCTTGAGTTCTCCCCAGACATCCAGAACAGCAGATGTACTCGTCGTAGGCGCTACAATATCAAGTGAGCCGTTAACCGTGAAGGACCCTGCGTTAAGATCCAACAGACTTTGAGGATTACGGAGTTGAATGCGCGAAATATCGGTAGCCGAGCCAGCCAGGGTTCCCAGGTAGGCAAATTCGTGGTCGCTGTCACCACCGAAAACAACCTTGAGTCGGTTTCGATCTAAAAAGTTGAGAGCATCCTCTCCCGTCGGCCCGAAGGAGGTGACTAAATTTTGCTTGATCAGAAAACTGCTGTCCAGGACCCGATTATCGGAGTTGAAGATATTTTGCTTGTCCCAGATATTAAACTCAGGCATTCTGGCCAAATTGGGGTCGACATGCTCGTATTCAATGCGGGTATCATCCGTAAACTGCGGGTCATTGATGATCTGAAGAATCTCGTCAGCACTGGCCTGGTAAACAAGGTAATTATTATTAATATTGACGACCCCACCACCAAGCAGCAGTTGCAGAATCGTCTCTGTGAGTACGGGATCAAATAGGGCGTTTACTTTACGGGTTTCAGCTCCATTTGGACTTGTTGGAAAGCGATTTTTTTCAACACGTCGATTGATGCGATTAATGGCCGCCGTTTTATCTTCAAAATAAAATTTTATGGCACGTAGTTTTGAGTTGCGCGAGGGTTTAAGCAGATATTCATCGTCACCAGGTTTTAGGTTAATTATTGCTGATTCAAAACGATCTTCATCAAAGGTGTCGGTCCCCTTACGTTTAAAGAACGAGCCCGCCTGGACTTTGAAGAATTTGGGGTCTTTGTATTCGTCAAAGATCGCTGGTGCAAGGGCTTCACGATCTCCCAGGCGAAATAAGTTCAGATCCAAATTCGTGTCCAGTGCCCCGTGACTTAGAAACCCGGATGAACTATTAAAATCAAGGCTGATATTGAGTCCGCCACCGTTGAGGACTAATTCTGTTTTAGCGTTTGCCTGTTGAGTTTTTAGATGTAAAAGGGTATGGCCTTTAAGTTTGAGGTCAGACCCGCTGAGACTAAGGGTTCTCGGTATGCTCCCCGGAACCTGATTGAGAATGGATAGGTCTCGAAATTGTGATTGGCTTCCTGGGTCCAGACGAAACTCTGCCTCTGCCGCGGAGTTGGATTGGAAAATAGGGTCATCAGAGTCTTCAAATTTGTTAAACGAGACAGACTTAAAGGCTGTAATATCGCTGTAAATGACATCCTTTGAAAAGCCATTACAGACCTTAAACATGCAAAGCGAATTAACGAAAATATCACCTTTTTCCAGATAGAGGTTTCCCTCGATACTAAGATCAGAGTTCATCAGAAACAGGGCTCCTGAAACCGAGAAGGCTTTGGACGCGCTGCCGGCAAGGGTAAGAGTCGCGTTTTCTAGATAAACCCCATGCTCTCCCCGGGTATTTGCGTCCTCGTAGGAAAGTTCTACCAAGTTCCTGCCCAGGGGGTCTCCTACAGTGATGACGGCGGTTGAATTTGAACTGCTGTCCGCGCTCAAACTAAGAGTGCCTTCCTTTTTTTGAAACCCGGTTAATCCAACGCTCGATAGAGAGCTGGGAAATCCATCGATGGGGAAATCCGGTTGTATGCGTTCAAATTTATCGAACTCACCGCGTTTCATCCAAAGTCGAATCCTGTATTTCCCCTCTGGGCTGAAGCTTCCGGTTGGGCTGGAGGTTCCAAAATTCAGTTCCATGCTCGATTCAAAGACAGATCCATCAATGGGGTGAAGGTTTCCGTTTTCGTCTGGATCACTATCTTCAAGATAGAGCTGAAATTGGCCGTTGTGAACCTCTACACCCACTGGATCTCCCTGATCAAAAGTCTTTGTCCAGATCACAGTTTCACGATCCAGTAGTGGTAGATCTTCATCATCGTCCAAGATTTTAATAATCTCGACGCGCATAATGACGCGCTGGTTATAGGGACCCGTGATGGGGTCTTCCACATAGCCTGCGAATTCAAGCACCTGTGACCCTGAATACAAGGGCGATGCAAAAAGTATAAGCAAAGTCAGAAGAAAGAGGCTTCTTAGAAACATACTCTTCCTCCGTAGGTTATAGAGGAACTGGCCTCGGTTGAATTGGGTGTTCCTGTGCCCGAGGCGGTCAGGGTTCCTAGCTGAACGACCTGGAGACTGGCTCCAAAGCCCTTGGGTTGCAAGAAAAAGGATGAGGTAATGAGGTTTTGACTGAGAGTGATGCCATCTTTGACGGCTTTCCAGTTTTGCTCAAAATTACAAATTTGGCCTCGCACTGAGGTACCGCTTAGATTAAGACTATTAGCCTGATTTCTCGCCCCCGTCAGGGTATCGCTAAGGTCGGAACTGGCCTGACAAAAGGAGTTTTGCTCTTTTGTTGTGGCCCCGCCCCCATTGACGCTGACATAACCGGTAGGACACTGAATTTCCTGAGAGAGAATCTCATGACTATGTAAGGAATCGGCGTCGCCTCCTTCAAACAGAGTCAATAAGGGAGTGTCACTGGTATTCATCTTAGTAAAGGCTAGGCTGTCTGGCTTGATGCGCGAAGATGGGATTTCTGAGCCTAGAAAGGCAACCATCTGAAGAGGGGTGCCTGTGGTGAAATGTCCTCGAGTCACCGCATCAGAGGAGAAGGCACTGGAGCCAAAGGTTAGATCAGAAATATTTTCGGCCGCGATTTGGCTGATCTCACGACTGGTGAGACTTCCTGAGAGGTCGCCGCCAGTGATTGCCCCGGATTTAATCTTGCTACCTGTTAAATTGCTGATTTCATCACCGGAGATCTGAGAGATATTCTCTTCCTTGAATGAGCTGTCGGTGATATCTGCGGAGAGAATTTCTTGTTCGGGAATATGTCCCTGAAGGATTGCGCCGTCCTCCAGATCTGCACTTTGAAGCGTGAGATCATTCATCTTGGTGCCAGGGATGGTTTTTATGTCTATTCTTGAGGTGGATAGACTTGACGGTTCAAGTTGATTCGTGCCGATGGCTCCAGTAGCAAGCAGTCTGGAGGTCAGGGAACTGGGTTTGAAATGTGTGCCCAGGATTTGGGAATCGGTAAGACGTAAACCATTACCAGTGGAGGTGAGAATCGAGCTAAGAGACAACTTCCCGGTTGTGATGGTGCCATCGGCAACTGTGCGCAGGTCAGCCACCTCTGTCTCAAAATCCAGGAGAGTGAGCCTGTCACCCGCTATTGTAGTAAAGTCGGTATTCGTCAGTGAAAGACTGGCCAGGGTTCGCGTAGTAAAGACATCGTTAAAATGAGCAGAATCAAAGCTTAAAAGCGAAAGTTGGGCGCTGGTAAGAGTTGCCTCCTTAAGGGATGCGCCGTTGATGCTGTCATTGGCAACAAGAGCAGCGCCTAAAGCACCGGTGCCAATGAGGGCAGATGTGATGGAATTGGTGGTAATTTCAGTATCGGTAAGGGTTTCGGCTTCAAAGCGCTCCCTAGAAAAGGAATGGTTCAGGAAATCAGATCCTGTAAGCCCTTTTTGCAAGAGGCTGGAGGTGGTGAGGTTTGAACCGAAATTAGTCCCGTATATCGAGAGGTTTGAGAGAAGGCTTGAAGTGATGGCCCCCGGGGTTAAACTGTCATTAACTAGCGAACGATTATCTAAAATTGAACCGGGAATATCCCCGTCCTTTACCAGAGCAGTCGTAACAGCTCCGATTTGAATATGTCCGTAGGTCAGGGCGTTGTCGGCAAGCACAGAGCCAGAGAGGTTCTGGGTTTGCACCAGGGCCGATGTAATCTGGCTGGCTTGAATATGTCCACCGGTGATTTCCCGGCTTGCAAACACGGAAGCATCCAATGAGGCAGATCCAAAATCATCACCGATGAGACTAAGATCCAAGACCTCAATCGATGTGAGAGAATTGGAAACAATCTTGTCCTGGGTAATACTGGCAGTTTGAAGGCTGGTTCCTGGGACAGCTCCTACTTGGAAATGAGCTCCGCCAAGAGCCAGATCCTGAATTCGAGTAGCATTGATGAGTCCGGTTAGACGTGAGCTGGTCAGAGTCGAAGAGCTAAAACTTCGCGAGGTGATGGTAGCGTCCTGGATATGCGCAGTCTGAATGCTTCCATCGGTCACACTGCCTGAAGTTATGGCTTTGCTGGCAATCAAAGAGACAGTGACCTGGGTAGAGGTCAAAAAGCGCGCCTGCGTAAAGCTGGAGTTTTGAAAGATATCTCCGGTGAAATCAGTTTGAGCCAGGTCAGTGGAGCCAAGGGTGGAGGCAGCAAGGTTAGCAGAACTGAGAACCCTCGAAGCCCAGATTGAGGTGGTGATCGTTGACGGGCCAAGATGTGAGACCAAAGTCTGTTCGTCAAAAGCGGAGTAGGGCAAAATATCAAAAGAATCAATATCTGAGAGAGCATCCAACCTCTGGGTGACGGTCCCATTTTCGTTTAGATGATAGAGGTTTTTTCCTGAAGGGGAATTCATAAGAAAAAAGACGCCGTCGTCCTCAGTTGAAGGACGTAGGCTGAAAATGGCCTGATCCGTTGTATATACCAGAGAAACCGAACCATTCCACTTGAGTATGCTATATGGGCTACCCTGGTCATGAACAAAATAGACTTCAGAGCCGCTGCGGTTGTATTTGGGACTCATTACAGTGGTGGATGTAGTGTATAGAACCGTGTTTGTACTGCCATTAGTTTCAGTCAGATAATGAAATGGACCTGACTCAGTTACGTAAACCAGCTTGGACGTTGAAGCAAAAAAGTCCATTCCGTTTGAGACGACCCCACTATCGACTTTTGAGTGAGAAACCGAATCTGAAATTTTAAGCAAGTGATCTGATTCTCCGGTGAAATACCTATACGCCCATGAAACTTGAGGTCCCCCTGCCCCTGAGTTGCCGCCAAAAAGGTAGATGGCATCGTTATAGGCCACAGGTGACATCTCCATCCAGTTTCCAGGGCCTAGCGATGCATGGCTTCTCCAACTGTCTGCGGCTGGGTCATACTCCAAAACGGTGTTTTTTATATTGCTGCCATCGTATCCCCCGAAAAGGTAAACCTTTGAATTGAGACTTGTGGCTCCCATTTCCCGCAGTGGGCCGCCTAAAATAGAGGCTTTGGTGGCCCAGCTATCTGTGGCCGGATCGTATTCCTCGACGCGATCCAGGGCAGTACCCGAGGATTTTCCGCCAAAGACATAAATTTTGCCATTAACCACGGAGGTCTCATGGTCCTCGCGCCCACCTCCAGGCATAGGAGTCTTGGTAGCCCAGGTGTCGGTCGCGGGGTCGTATTCCTCGACTATATCCAGGCTGGGTCCTCGGTATCCACCGATGACATAGATTTTACCGTTGACAGCCTCCGCGCGTAGTTCGCGCCTGCCGCCACCCGGCATAGGGGTTTTGGTGGTCCAGGTATCCGTGGCCGGATCATAAGCCTCTACCCGGTCTAGATAGGAGCCGTCGTGTCCACCAAAGACATAGAAAACCCCATTGACGGCGGCCCCGGCAACCGCTCTACGGGCGTCGCTCATGGGGCTTTTAGTCTCCCAGTTGTCATGGCTGGGGTCGTAAACTTCAAGTCGATCCATAGGGCTACCGTCATGCCCTCCGGCGATATAAATTCTTCCGCGAATGATATCCGCACCCATGGAACGGCGTTTCCCGCCTGGAATAGGAGTCAGAGATTTCCAATGGTCACCACCGATGGCGTAGCTGGTGTCACTCAGTCGATCTCGCATCGTAGTTTGACTACCCGGAATATCGATGCGCCTTTTTAAAGAAGAAGCGAAAGGATCGATTTCCCAGGACGTTGTGGATTTTACGGCGGTAAGGCTATTCCCCCGTGCATCCCGTTGAAGATCCGACCACCCGCCGCTCTGGAGGAGGACAGGGTTACTGCCGTCCCAGTTGTAGCGATAGATATTTCCGTTTTCAATGCTAATGATGAAACCGTCACCTGTCTGAAACTCAGAGTTTCCAATTTTCTCAGGGATTAAAACCCCCGTGGCAAAATGAGTGCTGTTTAACACGGAAGTTTGAATATGTTCCTCAAGAATAGCCCCAACTTCAAGTTGCCCGGGTAAGATGATTTGACTTTGGATATGTGCACTGAGGATAGCGGTGTCGGAAACGGAAAAGGAGCTGACCTCACTGGTTTTAAGATGCGACTCTGTCAAAATGGAAGCCGCAATGAAATCCGAGTTATTGGCCGAATCATCCAGGATATGGGTGGTCAGAAGGGAAGCTTCAGCAATTTTGCTGCTATCGATGATCGTAGTTTGCAGGTGAGAGGTCAGGATAGAGTAATCTTCAAGACGATCTGCGTGCAGGCTGCCAGCCTCAATTCTCTCGGATGGAATACTCTCAGAGGTGAAAAGCTGCCCTTCAAGGGTGAGGCTTTCAAGATGACCTGAGGTAATAACCCCTGAATCTAGAACTGAGCCAGTCAGGGTAGTGGCCTGAATATGAACTGCGCTAACCGAACTACTCTGAAAATGTGAAGATGTGAGCACTTTGCCGCTAAAGCCCTCCGAGGGAATCGATAAGCTGGCGATATGGGAATTATAGACGGAACCCGACACAAAAAGACTGCCGCTGAGGATTTGATCGCGCAGGACATGCGAGGGAAAAACAGAGGAATACTCAAGGTTCGCATTGGTGGTTAAAGATGGGTTTAGATGTGTGGTGTAGGTGTTTAAATCACTAAAACCTGTGGAGGATAGGCTGGTTCCCAGGAAATAGTAAAACCTGGTTGAGTCTCTTGGATTGACCCGAGGAAAGCGGGCATTTTGTCCATAATCTTTTGAGACCCAAGCTCCTGAACCAAAAACGCAAACCTTGATTTCATTGCCGGTGGACGAGGTTCCCAAAAGGCGGGCGCCATCGGGGGTGATCGTCAGATCTTCGATTCCTGTGTTTCCCGTGGCGCAGTTTGAATCTGAGGCCGTAACCGTATTGCCTGAGAGAATAGCAAAGCGTGTGCGATCTTCAGAAAATACGAGCTTGCTCCCTCCGTTTTGCCCTAGGTTTGTATCTTGAGTTGCGCTGCGGTTGTGTAAATCGTAGAAATAGATCCAGTCATCGGTTTCGTTAAAATAGTAAAATCCTGAGTTGTCTGGCTTCCATGTGAAAAAAGCATCGGGTGTACCCGGGTAGTTCAGACCGGTATCCACCACACGCTCAAACTCTGCATCAGAAAAATAGATCTTCGAGGAATTGATAAAAACGAGTTTGGAGCCATCATGAGAGAAGCGTGGGGCCAGAAGATCTCCAGACAGACCATGGATCCCCAGGGTTTCTGCGCCTTGATAAGCCCGATTGATGATGGCATGCGTGGCTGAAAACTGTAAGAGCCTGATCTGCTTTTCATCTGCGGAGCCTGTGCTAAAAGCCCCGGACTCAAGATTGGAAAAATGTGCGTCAGTAAGGGTTCGGGTGGCTATCTTAGATTGAGTCAGGGTTGTGGCCTTAATCTCATCACCGTTAAAGCCGCTGGTGATTAGATGATTGGTCCCCAGTGTATTGAGTTCAAGACTAATTCCAGAGATGGCTTGAGAGTCTATTTTCGAGCTGAGTAGATCGCCGCTTACGGCAAACTCACCCTTAACGCTGGCAGAGGCAATGGCCGTAGCGTCTAAGGCTCCGGTTTCAATTTTGTCGAGCAAAATACTTTTTGAGACGAAATGGATTGCCGAGATGGACTCGGTTTGGATTTGATGCAGCTCAATGCTTTCATTAAGAACGCTATCATAAGTTACCGTATTGTCTGAAATCAGGTTTCCTTCTAAAACTCTTCCTTTGAGACGGTTTCCATGAAAGGAGTTTGCATCGAGAGAGGCAGAATCGATTTCACCGTCTGGAATACGGGAATTCCAAAATTCGGCTGAAGCCAGGTGTGAACTCTGGATGGATGCAGATTGAAGCATGGACCCTGAGACTGCGGATGGAAGGAGTCTTTCAAGAGAAATGGAAGCATCCTGAATTTCTGATGTGCCCAGCGTATTGGATTGAAACTGGGCACCTTCTACAGAATTCGACGCGATCATCTTCGATTGAAGGGCTTGATCTGAGAAGAGAGTGCCCGGAATTGTTTTTCTCTGGAGATGAGGGTTTTGAATGGCTAGCGCGGAAAAATCAGCATCGATCAAGCGAGATCCAGAAGACTGCGTAAACGGCAAAGCCCCAAGAGTATCGCTGAGAATGATTTCGTAATCGATACTGCCCAGATCAGAGAAATCACCTCCTGTGAGGACATCATTGGCCACTTTCGAGGAACCGTCGATGGCCTGAGATGCGATTTTTTCACGGGTGATGGAATAATCTTGGAAGACCCGGTTGATGACGGCATCCTCGCGAATGGTTCCCGATGTGGTAGCGTCACTGGCTAGCTTTGCCGCTATTAGAGTAGCGGTTTGAAACTTGGAAGCCAGCAAAGAGTCCGGACCAAGCTTTGCGCCTGAAAAACTGGCCTGGGTCAGAAGAGATGCTCCCAGGTCGGCATCTAAATCACTCGAATCTATGGAGGATGCTAGGATTCTTCTCGACTCGATTCCCTGCCCGAGTCGAGAGACAAGATAACCCTGACCTCCGGTGCCCAATATTAATGCGTCTGAGTTATTCCAATAACAGGAGGTGAAGAGTACATTGTCATACGCACCGTCCAGTACTTTATTCCAGGTTGTCCCTCCGTCATAGCTGATCTGAGTGTTTTCTCCCCTCCCAACTGCCAGAATCTCGGTTTCATTTCGTGAGCAAAGATCCCAAATGGAATCACCTCCCGAACCATAGTTCAGCTCGATGGGGTCGCCATTAAAGGATGTGAGATGAAAGACTTTGCCTGAAGACGATCCCAGGAAAATTCCAGAATTTCCATCAGGCGCAATCGCGCTAAAGCTGTAGCTTGAACTGACAATGGTGGTTGCCGGGACCGCAGATGGGTCCGAACTTTGACCGATGAGGCCGCCATTGCCTGAAAAATAGAGGGTGTTGCCCAAAATCTTGAGGTCTTTGAGTTGAGACCCTGGAAAATTGTAGTTGGTTACACTGCCAAATGCGTTCAGGGTTCCTAGCAATGAACCCGTTCCCAAACCCAGCGCCCACCCCTTGTTCCCATCTTGCATGGCCAGAAAATGATAAGTGGTCAGACTTAGATTGGTTTTGGACCAGCTGTTACCGCCGTTTATTGTCTGATAGACCGCTTGCTCGCCCCCACCGTGAAAACTGGCAAATCCAGTCTGCGAACTTGTGAAATAAATGGACGAGATAAAAGAGAGAGGAGGGGTGAGAGCTAGTGACTGAAAGCTATCTCCCCCGTCTGAGCTATGCAGAGCTTGATGACCGCGAGTTAGATAGATGTTCTGCGAATCAAAAGCTTCAAGTCTCGTATATCTGGAGGCCGCAAAATCTTGGACCCCCAGGCTGGCAACTGCATAGCTGTTACCCCCGTCCATGGTTTTTGCCAGGTAGTCATCAGATTCGCCGGAATGTTTATACAAAAGGGTCCAGGTTGAGGTGGTTTGAAAGCTCACGTCGGCTACAAGAATGGCAGGATCACTAAATCCGCTAAAACTTTGCGAAGTCTGGGCTAAATCAGGAGTAAAGCTCTCGAGCGAGCCATCCGTTTTAAGAACTACAGAGGAGCCTGAGTTATCAATCGTTCCCAGGAGAAAATTACCGGCGATTGCGGTCTGATCGACTGTGGCCCAATTGCTTGTGGTTTTGTAGATTGTGGCGTTATCAAGGATATAACCCGTGTTTTGATCGAGCATTCTGAAATTAAAATTAGAAGAAAGAGGACTGAGTCCTGATGGAAGAGCTAGAGCAGAAGTGGTATTGAGTGCGTCTGTACTGAAAGCCAGGGTCCCATCATTTGCAATAATCCAGATTTTTCCAAGCTCCTCAAGACTAAAGACCTTCTTGAAGGCAGAACCAGTACGCACCTTTCTGAACGAAAAACCACCGTCATAGCTTAAATAATTTTCTGTTTCTGTAGTCAAAACCCCATGACGATTGTCCTCAAAATACAGATTTCCAATGGGCGAGTTAAAACTCTGAAGAAGCTGAAACCCTTCGCCTGAGTATGCCGACATAAAGAGCTTTGAGCCTTGCACAATCCATACACGGCTCTGATGGCTTAAAATCTGGTTAACTCCCCCGGTGAGCGATTCATTGAGCTTTAGAAAGTTCTGGTTTAAAGAGGGAATCTCAAAGATTCCTGCCAGGTTTGAAATTAGAAGAGTCGGGCCATTGTCCAGGCTATGTAATCGAAGAATATCTGAAAGGTTGGCCGTGTCGGATAGGGATGTAAAGCCCCGGGTCAGGGCTGAGCGAGTTTTAAGCTTTTCTGTGGTAATGCTGGCAGAGGCAAAAGCATTACTCCCTAGAGTGAAAGGGTGGATATGGGTTGTAAGGACAGAGGCAGGAACAAAATCATTGGATTGAATCTCGCGCTCTCCAAGGTGGGTGGTTAGCAAGGAGCCAGTTGCGAAATCCTGGGACTCCAGGGATAGATCCACAATCATAGGAGAAGAGATCGAATTTTGATCAAAAACGGAGCCGGGTAGGGCATCTGAGGCTAAGTCCAGGTCCGTAAGTCTCAAATCCTGAATGTGGTTGCCCGAAACTGTGCTCAAAGCAATTTGCGCACTGGTAATTATTCCATCTGCCAGACTGGACGAGGTTATTACCTGTGGAAGAACATGGCGAGACTCAATTGCATAGCTAGACCAGGGATCGCCTGAGAGTGAAAGAGTCTGAATATGGGTGTCTGTAATAGAGCCTGCCTGAAAATGGGGGTCACTGAGAACTGCGGATGAAAAGTCTGAAGTCAGTAAAGTAAGGCTAAGAATATGAGATGTCGCTATGGAGCCATTGACCAGAATCCGACTGTCCAATTCCAGATCCGTAATCTTGGCATTGATGATAGCTCCGTCCCGGATATGGGTCGTAAGAATCTGAGACGAAGCCAGAGTTGCTGATGACAGGACCAGAGTATCGATGTGCTGGGGCAGAATGGAATGCGTTGCCAAATCTGTGTCGGTCAGGGAATAGGGTTTAATTTTTTCAGAGCTAATCTGACCGGAAGCAATTTTCCACTCGGTGATAGAGCTTGGGGCAATTTTAGTCGAGTCCAAAGTCAGGCTGGGAATCAGGCTTGCATCAATTGAAAGATCCAGAATTTGGGTGGTATAAAGAGATTGTGGAGCCACAATGCGCTCGGAAATTTGTCCAGAATCGATATCTTCAGTGAGAACTGTGAGATCCTGAATTTTGGAGGAAATGACCTGGTTTTGACGTAGGTTATCTGAAAGAATGGCTCCAGCTTGAATCGAGGAGGTTGTAATAGCTCCCTGAGCAATTTTAATGCTCGATACTGCCCCCGTTGAAAACTTATCAAGGGTTACTGCCAGAGAGGAGATGCGTGTTGATGAGACCGTGTTGGTTTGCCATTTGGATTGGACTAGAGCATCGATTTGAAAATCAAAGTCCTCCAGGGTCAGGTTGCGAATATGGGTAGTTAGGATGGAGTTGGATGCCAGATTTGAGCGAAGAATCGAAGCATCACCGAAGGCACGACTACTTAATGTGACGGCGGCGATGGCATTTGCATCAAAGATATTGTCCGCCATTTTTTCACTTAAAATGGCTTCATTTGCAATTTGGGTGGTGGTAATGGAAAAGTCAGCGATTTTATCTCCACTTAATGTGAACGAAGCCAGATCCTGATTATTGATGGACAAATCTGCAATTTGCAGTGAACTAAGACTGTCTGATGCCACATGACTCAGAAGTATTTTTTCGCCCAAGAAATGTTCCCCCTGGACGGAGCGGTCCAAGACTTTGGGGCTGATGATTGAACGTCGCTGAATTTTGTGCTGCGAACTCTCAGGAGATGGGAGAATGGAGGAGTTGGCAATGTCCACAGCAAAAATGGAGTTTGAGCTGATCTTTTGATGATCCACTGAGTTTATAGCCAAAGATCTTGGTTTTAAGGTGGCAGTTTGAAAACTCTGTCCCTGGACCCCCTCAGTGAGGATGGTTACCGATGTTACCGAGCTGTCTGCAAAATCAGAGTGAGTCAGGGTAAGGGATCTGAAAAGAGAGGTTTGGATGGCATCCGTTTGAATCTTTTGTCTTGAGATGCTCAGGTCCTCAAAAACAGATCCGAGTAGGCTTTCGTCGATTATTCTGGCGGAGTCCAAGGTTGC
>CAZRLV010000072.1:0-12562 GCA_964600955.1 uncultured bacterium | reverse complement strand
TCGGTAAGGGTTTTCCCGGTGCTTTTAATAGCCTCGGAGGTTTTGGCGGCCAGGGCTTTGATTCTCGATTTTGCGACCTTTTCGTAGTCTCGCGTGGCGGCGCTGACTTTGGCACCGGCGGAGCGGGTCAGTTGTGGTTTGAGCTGTTCTTGTGCCCTATAAACCTTTTGGAGGCTTTTAACTCTGGGGTCTTGTATGTCACCTGAGCGTACAGCCTTGTTGATGGCCCGTACATCGGGGTATTTCTCCGTGACCAGAAGCTGGTGCTTCATGCGGATTTCGGTTTGTTTAAGATAGGCTTTGCGTTGATAAGCCTTCACATTCTTTAGTAGTGCAGGGTCGGCCTGAGGATTGCCGCTCAGTGAAGCCCGAACCCCCTTTAGTGTTTTGAGCTTGGTGTTGACTTCCTGCCATTGCTTTGCGAATTTACCCTCTTCAATTGGAGGCAGCTTGCGTAGATTTAATTCATAGCGGATTTTGTTGATGCGCTTGTCGATCTGACGTAAGCGAATGATCTCTCGTTCCTGAATTTTGGGGTTGTCCATGGCGGCTCGAACCCCGCGCCAGCCTTCATAACGACCCGATTCAACGCACAAATGCTTGAAGAGTTGGACGCGCTCCATGCGGTAGGCATCCAAAAGTCCTTTATTGGCTGGAAGTTGGTCCACATAGCTTTTGGAGGTTGTGTACCAGGGTTGGGTCACAAGCCATTCACTTGTGGCTGTTTTATATGCCTGGATTTTGGCTTTAGCCTGATTCATTGGCTTATTTTTTATGGTTCTGTCCAGGTCTTTAATTCTCTGCTCTAGCCGGGAAAGCTCTGCGACACGCTCATCACCAGCTCGAATCGCTGACCGAACTTCTGCTCGGTTTTTGAATTCACCTGACTTCAGCAGGCGGTCTAGTTCGGTTCGGGATTTACGAGTGACCAGGGTTTTATACCAGGCGGGGTCTCCACGTACGATATTACGAATCACCTGTGGTCGATAGCTGTCCAGGGGTTTTGAGCCTATGTCAGCTCGGATTTTATTCACCTGGCGTAGGACGCGCTTTTCTGCCTGGCGGGTTTTATCCCAGGATTGAACTACCTCGAGGATCAATTTGGCTTGCTGGGGCCCCCCTTTTTTTAAGGTAATAAAATCAGGATTAGCATTGATCAGTCTCTTGGCGGTTTTTAGGGAAAGGGTTCCATTCTTGTTTCGAAATTGACTGACTTGCTCCAGGAAGGCCGTGAGTTTGTTTGCCTGAATCTTGCTTGGACGAGCGCGCGGATTGTCTTGAGTATAAAAACCAAGTCGCATGATGCGCGAGTATTTTTCACTGAGAGTTGTTCTCAGTCCGGTCAGCTCACGTCCCATTTTCTGGGCGTTTTTCAGGGTGGATTTGATCTCATCCTGAACCTTGGTTTCAGCTTTGACCTTTTCTTTGAGAGTCTCGGTTTTTTGTTCAACAGGTTCTTTAGGTTCGGGGGCATCTTCAGCCGACAAGTGGCCAAAAAAGACGAGGGTGAGCAGTAGCAAGATTTTCATTAGACATTCCTCCGAAACCACCTACGTCAAAGAAAGAAAAAAGTTTCCAAATCCCCGCCGCTCTCATCTTCTGGACTCCCAACCCCCGTCATTCTCTGCACCCCCAACCCCCGGTCAAGCCGTAGGATGACAAAAATAGAGAACTATAGAATAATAAAAGAGCGGGGAGGTGGAAGCAGAAGATGGCGACTATTTTTTCCTTTCCCCATTCCGATGATGCCTCTAGTTCCGATAGTTCTTCTAGTTCCTTCCCCCTCTTCAACCTTTCGTGTTTAAATTCCTCTTTTCCTCTCCTCTATGATTTCCACCACGGATTCCAGTGGATGGGTTTCACGGTCTTTGGAGCCGCGCAGGCTGAGTTCAAACTCACCGTTTTTGACGGTTTTGGCCGAGAGTACCACCCGCAGGGGGGTCCCAATGAGATCTGCGTCAGCGAACTGAGAGCCAGCTTTCTCGTCTCGATCGTCAATCAAAACTTCAAACCCGGCGCTGCGGAGCTTTTCATAGACGGCAAATCCGCGCGCTTCTATATCTTCCTTGCGTTTATCCAGCAGGCAAAGGTGGACATCAAAGGGAGCCACGCTTTCAGGCCAGATGGGTCCCCATTTATCATGGTGCTCTTCAATCAAACAGGCCAGAAGCCTGCCCACACCAATTCCGTAACAACCCATGATAAAAGGCTTGGATTTTCCATTTTGATCTAGATAACAGGCGTTCATGCTCTCAGAATACTTGGTGCCGAGTTGAAAGGTATTTCCAACTTCAACGCCACGGGTTATCTCGACTTTCTCATTAGAATCCGGGCAGAAATCACCTTCTTGAACAAAAGAAAACTGATCTACGATTCCAGAATTGAGATCTCTTTTGAAATTCCAGTTTTTCAGGTGCCAGTCCTTACGGTTGGCCCCGACTACGAGATTGGGACAGTCCACGACTGATTCATCAATTAAAACATGAATCTTGGAAAGATCAACGCCTTGAAGAGAGCCAAATCCTGGCTCAATCCCAGCCTCTCGAATCAAGTCATCATCTGCAAATCCGACCTCAGATTCCGGGAAGGTTTTTTGCACCTGGAGTTCATTGATCTGGCGATCGCCGCGCAACAAAATCGCAATGAGCTTTTTTTCACCCATTTCTTCCATCAATACGATTTTGCAGGTTTTTTCCTGAGAGATTCCAAGATAGGTAGCCACCTCTTCAATCGTGGCAGAATTCGGGGTATGGACTTCCTCAAGGGTTAGGGCATCTTCGGCAGGATAGTTAAAATGGGTGCGTGCCACTTCTTTATTCGCCTGGTAGCCAGATTCAGTCCCAAGGACAAGGCTGTCTTCTCCGCAAGGATTGACATACATAAATTCATGCGCCACCTTGCCGCCCATCATTCCTGAATCTGATTCGACCTCGATGACATTGGAGAGACCGCATCGATCATAGATGCGACGATAAGCCTCGAGAACTTGCTCGTAATACTCAATCAATGAGTCCTGGCTGGAATGAAAAGAGTAAGCATCCTTCATGGTGAATTCACGCACACGGATCAATCCCCCACGACTGCGGGGCTCATCGCGGAACTTGGTCTGAATCTGATAGATCATAGAAGGTAATTGCTTATAGGAAGTGAGATCGGAGCGCACCATATGCACTACAGCCTCTTCATGGGTCATCCCGAGTACACAGGGGGCGCCTGTGCGATCCTCAAAGCGGGCCATCTCAGAGCCGATGGCGTCGTAGCGCCCGCTCTCTTTCCAGATTTCAGCCGGCATCACTACAGGCATGGTCACTTCCTGGCCCTCGATACGGTTCATTTCCTCACGGATGATTTTTTCAATTTTAAGAGCCACACGTTTCCCCAGGGGTAACATAGAGAAAATCCCACTGGAGAGCTGTTTAATATAGCCGCCACGAACCAGAAGTTGATGGCTGATCAACTCGGCATCCCGTGGCATTTCACGCGTGCGTTTTCCAACTAGGCTAGACATTTTCATAGGTAATCCCTCTCGCGAATATCAATGACCAAGAAAATCCGAAGTTTAATGGTTGTCGGTCCTCAGTGTCTATAGGTTTGGTCCGTGCATCTGTCACCCCACGGCCCCCTTTATTGTCATCCTACGGCTTGACCGGGGGATCCATCTTTGAAGAAAGGCTGTAAGGCTGAAGGGGTTTAGGCTTAAAGGTAAGACCGGAAGAAGAAGGCGACAGAGGGAGACAGAGGGAGACAGAACCCAGAGGATGACGCGGTGGGGGGGCAAGCAGGATGTAGGACCTAGAAACTTCGCTTCAATTGCCCCATCAGGGCTCGAAATGGAGTCTTGTGAGCGCGCCCCATTAAATCCATACGGATTGCGTCCTGGTTAGATGGGGTCACCTCAAACTCATTGAGCAAGAGGTAATAAAGTCTGCGGTCATTGCGATAAGCCCAGTCAATGCGATTTAGGCGATCTTTTAGCGAAGGCCGTAGGGTGTTGATGAGAACTTCCATGACGGAATTACGGTTCTCAGCCCCGTTAATACCTTCAAATCCAAAGGCTAGATAGGCGACCTTACCCTCCCCAAAACGATTTAGAATGCCTGCGGGTCCAAAACCTTTATAGTTCAAAAAAGCTCGCGCTGAATTTTGACCTTCTTCGCTGATACGCACCACATCAGGCCATTTTTGGTTGCTGGCGCTACTGTCTCCATCGAGCTGAAATTCCAGCCCCTGGCCCACGATGGTTTTCATCATTGAGACGTCACTGATAAACTCCGCCCCCAGGAATTCCTTGCAGAGCTGCCATTTGAATTGATAGCAAAAGTCTTGACTCGATACCATCAATCGCCCACCGCTTCTTACATAAGTTTTCATGATTTCCTGTTCCGGGTCTGTCATTTGTCCTCTTGAGGAATTCATACCCGTAAACCAGATAATATTCTCATAACCCATGACTTGATCTTCTGTGATTGCCTCGACTAGGTCAAACTCATAGTCGAGGGCTTGTAGACTGTCCTGATAATAGACTTCATAGTCCTTGTCATTATCGCGATCTACAACCAGAAATGGGGGTAGTCCTTGCATCGTCAGGATATGCGTAGCGTCTTCAGTGACCGAGAGGGGTTGAGTTATTGTTTGATAACCCACGCCCCTGACCTTCACGGTATAGTTGCCACCGGGAAGAGTGAGATCAAAGCTTCCGCCATTTGTGGGGCCTCCTTCAAGGGGGGTATCCAGAAAAGAAATGCGGGCATTGATAGGCGTACCCTCCGAATTTTGCACAACCAAAGAGGTCGCAAAACCCGGTGCAGGCTCCAAGTCCACGGAAGCAGAGACGATTTCTTTGCTGACGATACTAAGCCCCAGGGTTTTGCTGAAATAGCCAAAAGCGCTGATGGTCAACTCATAGGCTCCCGCAGGCAGGGAAAGGAGAGCTTTTCCGCTGGAATCTGTTTTATAAACTTTACCTCCGGGACTGGCGGTAATGGTAGCTTTTTGATTGCCAGAGTTGACTTCCACCCTGGCCTGTCCCCCTGAAACCACCAATCGGACGGCCTCAAAGGCGTCAATGCGGCCCCATCCGAAATCATTATCCATGCCCTCATCCCCAAGGTCTACGGCTGTATCTTCCAGGATTCCCTGCATTCTTGCCACGCTGATCTCTGGGTCAGCCTGAAGCATCAGGGCCACAACACCAGCAGTATGAGGAGTTGCCATAGAGGTTCCGCTCATCTCCTGATAGCCTCCTCCGTTTTTAGCGGAATAGACACCAACTCCGGGGGCAGATAGATCTGGCTTGATATAGGTTTCTCCCTGGTAAGTCACGGGGCCTCGCGAGGAGAAGTTGGCAATGGTGTCAATTGGACCGGTTGCTCCAATGGCAATAACATTTCTATAGATACCTGGAGCACCCAGTGAGTTAGGGCCTGGTCCTGAATTTCCAGCCGCAAAAATGGGTGCCACCTGAAGCTCAATCCAGGTGTCAATCGCCGCTTGGAACTTATCGCTCATTCCACCGCCCCAGGAATTTGACACCGCGCGAACCGGAGGAGGGGTGGCGCTATCATTGTCTGGATCTACAATCCATTGCATGGCATTTACGATGGCTGAAAAGGAGCTACTGCCCTCATCTGAAAAGATCTTACCCACGATGAATTTCACCTTGGGGGCTACGCCAATGGCCCTGCCACTAGTATTACCGCCGCCGATGGTTCCAGCACAATGGGTGCCATGACCCTGTCCGTCATTGGCTGTATCATCTTCATAACTTGTGATGAAGTCTTTGGTTTTTAGGACGCGACCGGCGAGATCAGGATGATTTTTATCAATACCGGTGTCAAGAAGTCCCATGACAACCCCTTCTCCATCGATCCCCAAATTTTCCCAAACCTCCATGGCACGAATGATCTTTAATCCATAGGTGGAATCATCTGTGTCTTCGGCCTTAGATTGAACCTTAATTGGATCAAAAAGCTGTAGTTTTTGGTCCAGATAGATCCTTTTGATTTCATCACGCTCCAGGAGCGTGCGAATGAAGGAAACCTTGGCGGTGAGGGCCATGCTGTTGTTGATCCAGAGGCTGACAAGGTTTTTTACAGAAGACTTCTTTAGAAGAGAAATTCCAGCCAAAACCTCACGCTGGGCCTGAGAGGCCAGGGCACGTTTTCGTTTTTGAACCTGAGCGATGGATTCTTGAGCCGGTTTCTTGAAAAATGGATTCTTAAACTCAGCGATCACACGGACCTCGCTGTCTTGCTTGGAGGTAAAAAGCGCCTCGGAAGTTAAAAGTGCTTCCAGGTCCGGGCCCACTATGGGTCGAGCCTCAAGTGGATAGCAGAGTCCGATCGCTGCAACTGCAATAAGAATTTTATTCATAGGTGAGTCCTTTTCAAAAGCCCCTGAGTATAAGAATCCAGTAGCCAAGCGTCAAGAGCCAAGAATCAGAATCTTCTGCTACCACCTCCCCGCTCTTTTCTTATTCTATAGTTCTCTATTTTCGTCATCCTACGGCTTGACCGGGGGATCCATCTTCCTCTTAAACCTTTCGTGCTTTTCGTGGTTAAATTTCTTGCTCCAGCTCCCACGGGTGGTGGATTTTCATGAATTGTAGGATTTGATGGACTCTTCTTTGGGTGGCGGGGATAGGTAGCATGGGAAAGTCTTTTTGAAACAATTGCTCTAGAAACGTCTGGGGGTTTTCCATGATTTTTTCGATGTCTTCACGAACCTGTGACATCTCGGGACTTCGTTTTTGAATATAGGTTTTCAGGTCCTTAAGGGCACCCAAATTCATGGAAACCACTTCAAAAAAGGGAACGGAATTGATGAAGATTTGTTCAGCAAAATTTCGATCTACGGAGTCCCAGGTTTTAACCTCATCTGGATGGAGCTTTTCAAAGATCTTTACAAAAAGATTGGCACAAAAATACGGTACAGGGATTTGATTGAGAAGCGCGCCGTTTTTGAGGGATTGAAACTCGTTTTGAAACCTTTTGTTTCGTAAAATAGCGTAGTGAAATGTATTTTTCAGAGCTTTTTCCAGGGGCAAAATATTGAGTTTTTCGTGGATATCATTGGTCAGAATCATGGGCTGATCCTTTTTGAATCCTGTGAAGATGGCAATATGCGTAAATTTGGAGCGCGCCCGTCCGCTATAGGGGTATAGGTTGGCCGAGAAAATGACATCCCCGGGTTCAAGATTCTGGGTGGGAATCGAAATGGGTTTGTATTTTTTACTTTGACAATCATTGAGCTGACATTCGGTGATGACCTTCTGATTTTCAAAATACCTATAGTGGCCACGACTTAGGTTTTCATGTGGAAACCCTTGAGATTTCAGGGAAAGATAGGCCTGAGATTTCCAGTCGATTATAGAGTTGGGAAAGCCCCGTTTTGAGAAGTAATAGGCCTGATCCGGGCAGTCTCCTCCATCTGAGTATATCTCCACGAGTCGTGCGTTGCCCTCAGGGTAGGTCATGGTGCAAAGTCGAGCAGATTGGTCGATTTGAAAACAGCGCTTTGCTGTGGAGGTGTTATCAAACCTTTGATCTGGGTTTTTTGCTTTACGCTCCAAAGGAGACAGTGATCTTTCGTAACCCACTGGCTTGGAAATGGATTTACGGGCTCTTGCCGCCTGCGAGAACTGAAAGATACCAGAGCCTAGAAGTGAGATCATTTTTTCAATGGTTTCATGCGTAAATTCCAGAGGTAAAAAGGCAAAGCGGTGATAGAAGAATTGATAGAGGGTTAGACTGGGGTTTTTGATAATTTGATCCCACTCCCAGGCCTCGGCCTGTAAGGGAGTCTGGCGCTTTTTAGAAAACTCGCCCAAGCTCATTTTCTGCGGGAGATGAAAATCGATGATTTCAAATTCCTTAAAGCTGTTCAAAAGCAAAACTTCGGGGTGAATTGCCTCAAAAAAAGTCCAGCGTCTAAGTCTTTCAGGCAGCACCTTGGCTAGCAGTTTGTGATAGAGGGTGGTACAAAAGGGGTCAGGTCGCTGATTGATGGGATTGAAGGCTTTAAGGTAATCCTTTACCTGGGCCTGAAACTCTGGATTTCGCAAAATCACGAAATTAACGGTGTTATAGATGATGTCGTGAAACGGCTGAATTCTAATCGGTTGGTACATATCATTGGTGAGTACTGAGGGCTTTCCATCCTGCAAACCCGCAAAAATCGCCAGATGTGTAATGGCTGAGCGCCCAAAACCGCTATAAGGATAAATGTCTCCGGTAAAGATAATATCTCCGGTTTCCAGGTTTTCTGTGGGAACACTGACAAAGGAAAACTTAGAGCTATGACAACGAGTTCCCAGACAGTCGGTGATCTCTTTTCCATCTTCAAAAGCCCGGTAATTGTTACCATCTAAAAATTCACGCAGTTCTCCTCGCTGATCGAGGTGAAAATAAAGCTGGCTTTTCCAATTCATGGAAACCATCAGCTGTCCATCTGGATAAAAGTAAAGAGCCTTGTCCGGACTAACCCTCCCCTCCCGAAACTCCTCAATGGCCTGGGTTTTCCCTGTATCAAAATAGAGAATACAAACCGAAACTCCCTCACCAAAGGGATAACACTCCCGCCCCTCAAGAGAGACCCAGGTCAAAAAAAAGATAAGAAAAGCAAAATTCAAAACTTGGTGATTATAGCAGGGAGCCAGGGAGTCGAGGAATTAGAGGATTCTTGGTTCTTGTCCCTTGACACTCCCCCTCTAAGCTTCGAGAATGAAAAGAGCCCCTAATTCACCAAACTATATGCACAAAGCCTACTCCATCCTTATTTTCATCATCCTTTTTGGAATGACCTCCAGCCTGGATGCCAAAAAGAAAAAAATTACTATCCACACCTTCAAAACTGAAATGTGGCAGGAAAACGACTATCTCGGGGCGGGTTACCATATTTCCTGGGACCGAATTCGTCCTAATCTCTGGGTTCGCGTACACCGTGTGGACGGGGAGGTTGCCGACACCGTGGGACTGCCCAATAATGTCATGGCCGGGCAATATGCCAACTGGAGCCTCACTTATAACCGAAACAATCTCTATTCCAGAATTCCCGGTGAAGACCTCTGCGCTGTCGACCCAAGCTCCGGGGATTGCACAGGTTCAGGCCGTTGCTATGGAGATTGGATTAATAACGAGCCCGTCTGGGAAGAAGGGCTCAATCCTGGAAAATATGAAGACTCTCAGGGGGATTCGTTTCTAATCTTGAAGTTTCCCGGACAGGGGATCAATAACCCCCATGGTCAAAGGCGCACTCGCTTTCGCTTTGATGTCTTTGTGGAGGACAATACTCCCTACTGGCTTCGAGATTCATCTGGAGGTTACGCGGATTGGTCCAATCCGGCCACCCCCTCTGAGCCTTATTACCCATTGAGGCGCGTCTTGTTTCGTCTCACTTCCGCCGCAGCAAGCGCACCGGATAAAAACCGACGACCCGAGGACTTTTATTTTTCCGAACGTGATATGGAAAAAGCGGGCGATGAGGAAATTTTCAAAATCAATAACGAGCAGATCAATCCCATTGAAAAACGAGTGCGTTGGGGCAAGCATATCTACAGTTTCACCGAGTTTTTCGCCTTTCCCTCGGAGGGCCAGTTTTTCCTGGAAGTCAGCGCCGAGGACATGGAAGGCAACGCAAGAACCCTGCGGGTTCCTATCATGATTGGAAAATTAGGTGGGCTTTTGTTGAAAGATCGCTCACAAGAGTCGGGGAGAATGGATTGAGAATTAAGAATCAGAAGAATCAAAGGTAGCAGAGGAATTCGAGGAATATGAAAGGGAGAAGGAACTAGAGAACTATCGGAACTATAGAACTAGAGGAATGGGGAAAAGAGAAAAGAAGGAATCAAGGGAAGTTGAAGAGAAGAAGCAATGGAATGGGAAAAGAGAAGATGAAGATGGATCCCCCGATCAAGTCGGAGGATGACGATTTCCACGCGGGGTGGGGAACCCCATCGCCTCATCGTGAACTTGATTCCTTTAGTTCCGATTGTTCTTTAGTTCCGATCGTTCCTTCTCCAATATTTAGCTTTCTAGTTCTTTCTTTTCTTTTCTCCTTGTCTCCTTCCTTCGCCGACACTATCTGGTATCACGAGCGTTGGCGGGATGCTCCGGATAAGCAGGCTTATCAGCAGACTTACACGGGTTTCAGGCCGCTGGTTTATTTTATGGTTCCCTCGGATGTGGTGCTGAGTACGCGGGCCTATGAGGATCGGTTTTCACTGGAAGATCATAGTGATTATGAAGACCCGAATGCGGCCGGTCCCTATGTGGGAGTGCGCACGGATATCACTCAGGAAGAATACTACGAGAAGCTCATCAACAACGCTCCTCCACCCGACGGGGCGCCTTCCGGTTATCTGACATACGTAGAACGCGGTCCTCCCAATGATCAGTCAGGGGCCATTGCGCGCACAAATCTTCAGATGATTAATTTTGACCCTTCAGGGGCATCTTCTTCCCCTCAAGATCTTTTCCCTTCGGTATCGCTTTGGTCGGTGGCGGGTCTGATTTATCGCAATGAAGATTTTGCTTGCTCTACGAATGTGGCTCATCCGCGCTATTTTACAGACTCAGAAACGGGTGAGCGTCTTGAGGTGCGCAAAGAGGATGGAAGTTTAGAGATGATTGGGGGATCATCCGGGGATGTTTGCTTTTTTCTCTACTTACCCCGGGTCAAAACCTCAGATGGCCTGGAGTCCGGGCCTTTCGTAGGTCGGGTCCATGTTGAGGCTTATGTGGACGTGGCGGCGGGAATGAATGAACCGGCCCACCAACAAAGTATTGACCTGATTTCTCAGGGCCTGGCCCCTTATTTTCCGTTGAGTGATGATTTGAAGAACCAACTCACCTCAGGAAACTATGAAATTCGCTATCGCCACGGCCGCTATCTGGTCCCCCAAAAACAGGGTCGCATCATCCTTCCCCATAACGGTGCCAATGTCTTGTTTAATCGCCGGCAGACAGACCGGCCTTACCATCACGAGCGTCACGAGGTGAAGGTAACCAGCAAAAAAAGCTCCCCCATTTGGATTGCGGTTGTAGCCGGTCTTTTGACCTTTGGGGCTGGGTTCGTCATTGCCGGGGCCGTGACTGCGGCCGTCGTCATGACATCCATAGGGGTGGGGGTGGCCACGGCTCTTTTACTGCCAAATGCTTCGGGGGTTAAAGGCGAGTTCGCAGATCCCTGGCCCACCAAAATCACCGCTTATTTGGCGCTTCAGCAGGCCAATGACCCGGCGGCCCAGGATTATCAAACTGGGGCTAAGCCCAAGTTTTTCAGCGTAATCCCCGTTTTTAACCCTGAGGATGGTGAACGCGCTCTCCTAACCGAGGGGCGTGGTGAGAGCCTCACGGTTATGGATGCTGATGGCAATGCCATTGGCAGTCGCGAGATTAACTTTGGTTATTTTGATCAAGTGGGGGCCGCTATTCCAGCGGTAAATCAAGAGATTCCTGCCGGGCAATGGGTTTCCAAGGTTTTTCCTGATCCACGTTGGTATCAGATCATGAAAACTCCAGGTTATAACCATGCCCCTCCTCCAGCTTCGGTAGGCAATCCTCTCTCAGGTGGCGGAGGAGTGCCTACGGCGCCCTGTAGTGCCTCAACCGATCCGGCTGTGCAAAACCTATGCACACTTTATGAGCCCCTGATGACAGATCTTGATAGCTATTTTCAAGATCATTTCGGAGATGAAAATTATCTTTTCGCTGGAAATCCGGGCCAGAGTCAGCAGGTTGAGTCTAGTTGGATCGCTGCGGGTTCTTCCACCCTGACCGTCGAGGGGCGCAGTTTTCAAACCTCACCAGAATTTCTGGCTTTTGCTGAAGTCTATGAGCGTAATCAAACCCTCATCGAGCAATTTGAAACCCAGGCCTTTTCCTCAATGGGAGGGGGGTTGGTGCTTAAGCCTGAGTATAAGGCTTTTGCCCAGACTACAGCCGAGGGCTATGTTTTAGTGGATCGTCTCAGCGCCCTCACGGATAGCCTGGATAAAGTCAGCAAAGAAACCCTGGCAAAAAAATGGTTTGAGGATGACCAGGATGAAATGACCACTCTTTCAACCGCCGCTAATTCCGTGGTGGCAGGTTGTCAGACTCAGCCACCAGCTACTCGTGATGCCTGCCTGACCAATGGTTTTGGAGCCACTCCTGGGGGCATGCTGGCAGACTATTATGCCCTGGAGGATTTTCCACCCGTTCAACGCGCCTTTGCCTGTTATACGGCAAGCTGCTACGCCGGGGCTACGCCAGATGGCCCCAAGGTTTTAGGGATTTTGACCCAGCTAGAAGATCTGATTGAACCCATGGGGCCGAGACCGTATCAACCTCATCTAGATTCCAGCGAAAGCTGCCCCAAGGCTCCCACTAACCCAACCCTATCGGATCGTGCCGATTGCGTAAAAGATGAAATGGTGAAAATCATCTCAGGAGGGCCTCCACCACCGAAAACCCCCGTAAATCCACAGCGGAGGTGGGTGGGGGAATAAAAGTTTGAAGAAGGAACTAGAGAACTATCGGAACTACAGGAATCATCGGAATGGGGAAAGGAAAAAATAGTCGCC
>CAZRLV010000071.1:10784-12585 GCA_964600955.1 uncultured bacterium | reverse complement strand
AGAAAGTCTTTGGGCGCAAAGACTCACTAAAAGGCTTAAAAATCACACACCAGGAAAAGGCGCTGCGCCATTTTACCGCAAGGTTTGCAAGGCTCAGTGGTTCCAATGCTTAAAATGTAGATAATTCCCTTTTTTAGCGGCCTTCCCTGTGTTACCATGGCCCCCGACATAGGGTTGCCGTTACTTGAGGAGGTTCGCGTGAAAATCATCATCACTGGAAAAAATATTGAATTAACTCCCTCCCTTAAAGAATTCGCCGAGAAAAAAATGGAGTCTATCAAGACTTATGTTGAGCAATTGCAAGAAATCGACATGATTCTCTCGGTGGATAAAACCAAGAGCCAGGGAATCCTGCATACCGCAGAAGTGACAGTCTGGGCCAAAGGGATCAATTTCAGGGCCACCCAAAGTCACCCTGATATGTACGCAGCCATGGACCTGATCCTCAATAAACTCCAAAAGCAAATCAGCAAATACAAAGATAGGCTCAAAGAAAAACCAAATCGCAGACACAAGCACAGGGATTTTCACTTCAAGCATCAGGTATTTAATGTTGATCATCCGCCTACACTGGCTGAAGCTGAAGCTGAGGCCCAAGCCAGGGAAGCTGCTGCCGAGGCTGCTGATGCGGGACCCATGGTTGTACGCAGTAATAATTTTTATAGTAAGCCCATGTTTATCGATGAAGCAGCGGAACAACTTAAATGTCTTCAGCAGGAATTCATCGTATTTAGTAATGCCCAGTCCGGCGAAGTGAATGTAGTGTACCGTAGAAATGATGGGAATATTGGCCTGATAGAGCCCCATGCCCGTTAAGGCTGGACCTATGGGTTGCCCGCTCTCCCTAGAGCCAAGATGTTCCTGCAAGCACTAAAATCCTTCCTTCCAAGAAGTTATAACGATCGACAGCTCCGTAAACTGAATCTTGTCGTCGCGGAAATCGAGGCTCTCGAGTCCGGTCTTAAAGCCAAAACAGATTCAGAATTACAAGCGCAAACCCCCATGCTACGTGCCAGGGTTCAGGAAGAGCTCGACAATGGCGTAGATTACAATGACGCGCTTGAATTCATTCTTCCAGAGGCTTTTGCCACGGTTCGCGAAGCTGCGCGACGTATTTTGGGAGAAAGGCATTACACCTGCCAACTCACCGGTGGAATCGCCCTTTTTCGCGGTGTGGTTGTTGAGATGCGTACCGGGGAAGGAAAAACCCTGGTCTCGACCCTGCCTGTTTACCTGCATGCCCTGATGGGCCGAGGTGTGCATGTGGTTACAGTAAATGATTACCTGTCAAAACGTGACTCCGAATGGATGGGGGCCGTACACAAGTTTCTGGGATTAAGCGTAGGGCTGATCCACCATAATCAGGAAATTGAGCCCAAGCGTGAAGCCTATCAATGCGATATCACCTACGGCACGAACAATGAGTTTGGCTTTGATTACCTCAGAGATCATATGGCCGGGCACAAGGACGAAATTGTTCAGCGCCTCAATTACTGCATTATTGACGAAGTGGACTCCGCCATCATCGACGAGGTCGACAACGTCCTGATCGACGAGGCCCGAACCCCGCTCATCATCTCAGGCCCGGCCGAACGAACCACAGAGCTCTATCTCAAAGCATCACAGTGGGTCAATCTACTGTCCAAGGACAGTGATTATAAAGTGGATGAGAAAGCACATGGCGTCTATCTCTCGGATGAAGGCATCGCACATGCCGAAAAAATCATGGGTGTGGAAAACCTCTACGCTCCTGAAAACCTCAAGCACCTCCACCATCTTGATCCTTGGCACAACGCCAACC
>CAZRLV010000071.1:0-10774 GCA_964600955.1 uncultured bacterium | reverse complement strand
GAAGCTTCGCTCAAGGCCAAGGAATTATTCAACCGCGACCAGCAATATGTCGTTAAGGATAATCAGGTCATCATCATCGATGAGTTTACGGGGCGACTCATGCCTGGAAGACGCTACTCCGATGGACTACACGGTGCTATTGAAGCCAAAGAAGGTGTTCCGGTAGCCACAGAGAGTATGACTCTGGCCTCAATCACCTTTCAGAATTTTTTCCGGCTCTATCAGAGACTTGCTGGAATGACGGGAACCGCCATGACCGAGGTGACAGAGTTTGGCGAAATCTACGATCTCGATGCCCTGGAGGTTCAAACCAATCGTCCCATGGTGCGCCAAGACCTCCCGGACCTTATTTTTAAGACCCAAAAAGAGAAATATGAAGCCATTGCCGCCAAGGCACGCGAGCTCAATGAAATAGGTCAGCCCGTGTTAATCGGAACGATCTCGATTGAGAATTCTGAAAACCTTGCAGCTATGCTCAAGGCGGAATCCATCCCTCATACGGTGCTCAACGCAAAACATCACGAGCAAGAAGCTGAGATCGTATCTTCCGCCGGGCAACAAGGCAGTGTCACCATTGCCACAAACATGGCTGGTCGCGGTACGGATATCAAACTAGGAGAAGGTGTAGCCGAGCTGGGGGGACTTTATATCATCGGTTCAGAGCGACATGAATCGCGAAGAATCGATAATCAGCTACGGGGTCGCTCTGGTCGACAGGGAGACAAGGGAACTTCACAGTTTTATCTTTCTCTTGAGGACGACCTCATGCGTATCTTTGGCGGTGACCGCATGACACGCATGATGAATTTCATGAACTGGGACTACGGAGAGGTTATTGAATCGAAAATGGTGACGAAGGCCCTGGAAAATGCCCAGCGCCGTGTAGACTCCATGCATTTTGAAGCCCGTAAACATATTCTCAAATATGACAATGTTCTCAACGAGCACCGTACCATTATCTACAAACAGCGCAGTAAGGCTCTGCGCGAGGATGATCTGCGCCAAGAGATTCTCTTTATTCTAGAAGACTCGGTGAAGGAAGTTGTGGCAGCCTCGGTACATGAGGAAGTCCCCCGCGAAAACTGGGACTATGAAGAAGTTTCCATGCAACTCAAAGATCTTTTTCACTACGAAATGCAAAAAAGCTTCTTTGAGCTTGGGCCAGCCGAGCTCCAAAAAGCCATCAACTCCGAACTCCTGCAACTCTATGAAGAGAAAGAAACGCGTTTTACTCAGCCTTTTATGCGTCATATTGAAAGGGCCATTCTTTTGCAAACGGTGGATACCTGCTGGAAAGAGCACCTGACGATGATGGATCACCTCAAAGAAGGGATTGGACTGAGAGGCTACGGTCAACGCGACCCCCTTGTGGAGTACAAGCTAGAAGCCACAGAGCTCTTCAATCAGATGATCCGACGCATCAAGGAAGATACCGTATCCTTAATCTTTAAGCTTGATTTTGACCCGGAGCAGGAGCTTGAGATGTCCGGTCCATCCGAGGACTTGCAGTATTCCTCTAGCGTTGAAGATGAAGAAGAACTGGCGCGCTCGCGCGAGAGCAAACAGCAACCCATTGTCAGTGAAAAAATAGGCCGAAATGACCCCTGTCCCTGCGGAAGCGGCAAAAAATATAAGAAATGTCATGGAAAATAGAAATTGCCAAGGAAGCAGAGGAATTGATTGGGAGAAGGAACTAGAGGAGGGAAGAGAAAGAAAAATCGAAGATGGGTCCCCCGGTCAAGCCGGAGGATGGCATTTTTTTTTTGGGGGGGGGAAACAGTTGGAGCAATGGATACCATAGTTCCTTCTCTTACTTTTCGTGTTTTTCGTGCCTTTCGGGGTTCCTCTTCTTCTTTCCTGTATTCTTGGCTCCTTAATTACAACCATGAACACAATCATTGATCAAATTGAATATGAATTGAAAGATCAGTTAGAGGTCTTTGAGTCTATCCGCTCGATCATTAATCCTGAAAATCTTGGTATGGAAGTGGCCGAGCTTGAAAAACAATTGAGCGAAGATCCAGAAATCTGGAATGACCCGCAAAAAGCCGGTGAAATCAACAAGAATCTCACGCGTAAAAAGCAAAATATTGAGCAGTTCAGCCAGCTCAACGAAAGTCGGGAAGTGGTTCTGTTTTCGCTCGAGCTCTATCGTGAAGAAGCAGACGAGAGCCTTGTAGACGAGGTCAAGTCTTCCTTTGCGCAGTTTCAAGAGAATCTTAAGAAAGCCAATCTAAAATTTCTTCTGGGCGAAAAATACGATGATCGATCGGCGATCATCACTATTCATCCGGGTGCTGGAGGCACGGAAAGCTGTGACTGGGCCGCCATGTTGCACCGTATGTATCTAAGATGGTGTGAACGAGGAAAATACAAAGCCAAAGAGTTGGATTTTCAACCCGGAGAAGTGGCCGGGATTAAATCGGTAACTCTTCAGGTTCAGGGGGAATATGCTTATGGTCACCTCAAGTCAGAAATGGGGGTACACAGACTGGTCAGAATCTCTCCTTTTGATTCCTCCAACCGACGGCATACCTCCTTTGCCAGCGTAGATATTGCCCCTGAAATTGATGATGAAATCGATTTGGAAATCGAACAAAAAGATCTAAGAATCGACTTATTTTGCTCTTCTGGAGCCGGGGGACAGAGTGTAAACACAACCTACTCAGCCGTGCGGATTACACATATCCCCACGGGTGTTGTCGTTTCCTGCCAAAATGAGAGATCCCAGCTCCACAATAAGCAAACCGCCATGAAAGTGCTCAAGAGCCGCCTTTTGCAAAGAGAGCTAAAAAAGCGCGAAGAAGAAGCCATGAAAAACCAAAGTGAAAAAATGGAAATCGGCTGGGGCTCTCAGATCAGGTCCTACGTCTTACACCCCTACCAAATGGTAAAAGACCACCGCACCGAATTCGAAACCTCGGCCTCGGACAAAACCCTCGATGGCGACCTCGAAGATTTTATTCTAGCCTTTCTAAGATGGAAGAAAGCTTAAGAAGAGGGGGAAGGCAGAAGCAGAAGGGTAACTATTTTTTTCTTTTCCCCATTCCGATGATTCTGTAGTTCCGATAGTTCTCTATTATCGTCATCCTACGGCTTGACCGGGGGATCCACCCAAATGGTCGTAAACTGTCTTCATTCTTGAATTCCTTGACCACCTGAATTCTTGACTCTCAAAATGATTCCGAAAGAAATTCTATTTCTTTGCGGCGGAAGTATTCGGAAACTAGTTCCTGGAGACTTTTTAGGTCGCACTCTGCCTTGGAGAGGAAGTCCTCGATCCCCAGATCGTTGAACTCCTTGATATAGTCCACTTCTGGGAAGGCCGTTAGAATGATGATCCCTACGTCGTTGTCCTTGGAGCGGATGCTCTTTAACAGCTCACGACCATTCATCTCGGGCATGTGGATATCCGTTAGAACCAGGTCATAGGTCTTTTTCGAGAGCATTTCAAGGGCTTCTTTGCCATTACCGGCCATGTCCACTTCCGTGCCCTCGATATCTGAAAAGGCGTCTGAGAGCAACTGGGCAAACAGCTTTTCATCTTCGACGATGAGGAGCTTACGCATAGCCCCCGACCCGCAGTCCAAACCGGAGTCAAGGTCCAGGACCTCGTCGACAATCTCGTCGTTCATTTCGTCGTCGGAAGTTTTATCTACTGGTTCATCCACACCCCTAGTATAACCTTTTCCAAATCCCCCATCAACAAGCGAAGGTTATGCCGATAACGGGAATGGAAAAACAAAAGGAATACCATGATTAGCGACCCCCAGAACTCAGAGGAGTTCAGCCAGTATTTGCAAGGATTTGATCAGGAACCCCCTCGCATGGATAAAGTTCCTAAAGGATACCAACCCAAAGCCCTGGAGGTGTTCGAAAAAGAGTTTCTTGCCCGCACCCAAAAATTTATGACCTGGCGCAAGGACTACCTCAACGAAGATTATGAATTTCCACAAAGCTGGGGTTTCATGTTCTATAAAGGCCTGATTCAATCGATCTCTGAGTATATCCTGGGTCGAAAGGTCCGTGGAAATCCCTGCACAACACGGGAAGTGCAAAGGCTCAGATCCTCTCTTGAGACAAGTTTGGGAGCCGATCTTTACTTGAGAGGAGCTAAACTAGGACTCCTGCTTGAATCCCAAGACCCCCTCAACGACGCTGAACTTTTTTATCTCAGCCGCGATGAAGGATCTGAGACCCGCAGCTCCAATGCTAAATCCTACTCAGATCAGTTGTATGAGACTCTATTGAAACGAATTGAATCCCGGTTTCATCAGCAAATACGCAAAAGAAAAGTCGTTCAGGCGGGTACAGCAACCCTCAGCTTTGGTCTGGTCCTGGCTCTGCACTGGATCAGCTACAGCCTCTAAGGTCTTGAATTGATGTATACTGGGGCACAGGAGTGCCTCATGATTGAATTACCTTTTGATACCGGACCGGTTGACGACCCCTCTCGCAAAGTGGATTACTACCGTGATCCCATCCACAACTATATTCCCTATACCGTGGGAGAACCCGGTGAAATCACCGAAAAAAGCATCATAACCTCCAAATGGGTCCAGCGCCTGAGACGGGTCTTTCAGCTCCAGTGCGCCTGGCTAGTCTATCCGGGAGCCAAACATTCAAGATTTCTGCATGTTATTGGCGTCATGCATTTGGCGGGTAGGTTTGCCTCGCAACTCTATGACAGCTATGCCCGCTCCATGGGAGCCGACTCCTTGCCCTCCAAACAACATGTTGTAGAAACCTGTCGCATGGCAGGACTCTTGCACGATGTCGGTCATGGCCCCATGGGACATACCTTGGATGAAATCTATGCCAAAAACGGATATCAAACCACCCATGAGGATATTGGCAGAAAAATCATTACCGAGGAACTTGATGGAATGATTCGTGCCATCAAACGTTCGCCTTACGGAGATTTTTCGGAGGAACTAGACCCTCAGATCATCGCTAATATGATCAAGCTTCCCGCTGGTAAAAAACCTGGAGATGATTGGATCTCCGTCTTTTCAAAACTCATTACGGGACTGTATTGTGTGGATATCCTCGACTATCTAATGCGCGATTCCTATTTTTGCGGAACCCGCGAATACGGCACAGTGGATGTAGAACGCTTCATGTACTCCACCTTTATGTCCAAGGAAGCGGGATTGACCCTTCAAAAAGGATCGCTCTCAGCCCTCAAGTCCTTTCTATACAGTCGATTCTTTATGTATGAGAATGTGTATTACCATCATAAAGTAAGGGCCTTTGATTTTAGTTTTGAGGAATTGTTTCGCCGTTCCTGGAAGTATCTTGAGGTGGGAAATCCCCTGGATGATCTTGAACCGTTTTATAAACTGGATGATTATTTCCTGTATTCCATCCCTAATCTCTGGTCAGAAGGCCAAGAAGAAGAAATGCGTGAAATCGCATCAGAGTGGGATCGAATCTTAAATGCCAACGTCACCTGGAAATGTGTCTACGAAATGCAATATTTCCCCAAAGACACGCTATCAAGTCTTTTTAACCCTGCCGACGTCGAGAAAAAAATGAGAGCTCTCATTTACAGTGAGCTGGACCCAGATGTGGAAATCCGTATTGATATTCCCCACCTTGCCGTACGCCCTGAAAACGTGCTTCGTGACAGCAGCAAACAGATTTCAGATTATGACCCGCACACGAATTCCTACGACACCCTGGCCCTGGAGAGACTCTATGATGAGATTCCCTTCAGAATGCTCATGATTCGCATATATACAAATATGGACCAGGATTTCGAGTCCGTTAAGCAAGCGGTTATGAAAGCCCTAAAAGTTGACTCTTTAGTCATCAATGGTACTTTGCATGAAGTGCTCAACTTCTATACCACCCAACCGGGTAAGGGAGGAGCATTCGCCCAAATCAAGCTCAAAAATCTCGAGTCCGGTGCCATCTTTGAAAAACGCTTTCGCACGGCGGAAAATGTGGAAAGAGCAACACTTGAAGACAAGCAGGTTCAGTATCTCTACAACGATGGCACTGATTTTCATTTTATGGAAACTGCTACCTATGATCAGTTCAGTCTGAGTAAGGATGTGGTCGGTGATAAGGCCGGGTTCATGCTAGAGAATATGGACTTGACCATCAAGTACCACGGCAACCGGCCCCTGAGTCTGGAACTTCCTCCCAGCGTAAATTTGCAGGTCACCTACACGGAGCCAGGCGTTAAAGGTAACACCGCTTCAGGCAACCCTCAAAAAAAGGCCGTTCTAGAAACGGGCCTGGAGATCCAGGTTCCACTTTTTATTGAGAACGAGGAGCGCCTGAAAATTGATACCCGTAGCGGGGAATATATTGAGCGCGCCAAGTAGTACCATTTGGGCTCTGGGGCTTTCAACTTCTCGTCATGCAATCCAATAAAATTGATGCTGGAACCACTCCCGGCGGACAGATCATTGGGGTTGATCCGGGTTCTCTCGGCCATTCTCTAGGGCTTCGCCCCGGGGATTTCCTGACCTCCATCAATGGGGTGGAATTGGAGAGCATCCTCGACTACCGTTATCAGGTCACCAATGAATGCATTGAATTTGAGATCACGCGTCAGGACCAATGCCTTCAGTTTGAGGTTGAAAAAGACTATGACCAGGACCTTGGTGTTGATTTTGAGGATGTACTCTTTGATCGAATTCGACGCTGCAAAAACAATTGTGATTTTTGCTTCATCTACCAATTGCCCAAAAAAATGCGCCGCTCCCTGTATATCAAAGACGATGATTATCGACTCTCCTTTCTCTATGGCAATTATGTGACCCTGGCGGGTCTCAAAGATCAAGACTACCAAAAGATCGTGGAATATCGTCTCTCACCGCTTTATATCAGTGTACATGCTACAGACATTGATATCAGGCGTCAGACCCTAAAAAACCCTGGTGCGGATGATATCTTGGAAAAACTGAAGTTTCTGATTGATCATGGAATTGAAGTCTATACGCAAAACGTGGTTTGCCCAGGACTGAACGATGGTGAGATCCTGGAACGCAGCATTGAAGATCTCGCCAAGCTTTACCCCGGTGTCAAAGCCCTCGGAGTTGTGCCCGTAGGACTAACCCAGTATCAGGCAAGACTCAAGCGCATTCAGCCACATACTGTGAAAGAAGCTCAGGACTGCATTGCACAGGTTGCTCCGTTCCAGGAACGATTTTTAAAGGAACTAGGGACCCCGTTTGTGCAAATGGCAGATGAATTCTATTTAAAGGCGGACTCCGCCTTCCCCTCGGCAGAAGCTTATGAGGATTATGATTTACTGGAAAACGGCATCGGGGTTTCCAGGAGATTCATCGATGAATTTGCAAACTACTATGATGAGACTGCAAAACTGAACCGGTCGATCGGGATTATTACCGGCAAAGACGGTCAAGAGGTTTTTCAATCCTATATTTTGCCCCAACTCTCTCAAAAACATAGAGAAAAAATCAGGATTCTAGGAGTTGAAAACCATCATTTTGGCCCATCGGTTACGGTCTCGGGTCTCATTGTAGGAAAAGATATTCTCGAGCAGGTTTCGCCCCGAGCTTGTGATCTTTACTTACTGCCAGGAAACTGCCTGAAGTTTGATGTACCTAAACTTCTGGACGATCTGAGCGTTAAAAGCCTTGAGGAGGGTCTAAAATCCCCCGTGCATGTAGTTGAGGATCAAGCCAAAGAGCTTATCCAAGCTATTTTTTAATGGCTTGGGGCTCCCACCGGGTAGTAAAGCAGGGTCTCTGACTCGTTGGCTTTCTTGCGAAAAACCAGAACCGCCCCTTGATTTAAGGCTGAATCTTTTACCTCGTCGAAAATCCCCTCTGCGGATTGAACTTGAAGTTTAATATCCTGGCCGTGAAGCAAAAAGAAATCAAGAAACGAGTGAGGCGAAGATTGCTGATCCAGCAAACTAGCACGACGTTTTAGATAGAACTCCCGAGTCCGGGTCACTCGTTTCAATAAAAGATAGGCTCCGGGAAGAAGCTCGGTAAGCCCTTGACCTGGAATTTTCGAGCGCAGTCGGCCCTCAATCCAAAATGAAAAAAACATCTCCTGGAACTCCGCCATGATTCTACAAAAAATCGACTTGGCCCAAACCCTGACGCACGATATCAATACCATCATCATCCACGCGAAGAATCGTGGAATGATCATCTCTTAAAACTCCCCCATCAATGACCAGATCCACTTGATGACCATAGTGATCGTGCAAATAATAAGGAATTCCTCCCGACAAGTCTTGATCCATATCCCCAGCACCTGCTGAGAGCAGGGGATGACCCAGAGCCCTAACCAACTCCAGACAAATCTGATTTTTAGGAATACGAATCCCAACTTCCTTGCGCTTGGAATGCAAAAGTTTAGGAACCTGTTTCGTAGCCGGAAGAACCCAGGTAAAAGGCCCAGGAAGCAGTCGATGCATATTTCGATAAGCCAAGTCTGAAATAAAGGCATAGCGTGAAATATCGGAGATATCCGTGCAAACGATACTTAGCTGCTTGGTCTTAGGATAGTTTTTGAGTTTATAGATCGCCTCAATAGCCTTCTTACTAAAAATGGAGCACCCGATTCCATAGCAGGTATCTGTGGGATAAATCACGATGCCATCTCGATTTAAACAGTCCACTACGCGCTGAATCAATCTAGGTTGTGGGTTTTTAGGGTGGATTTCTAAAAGCATCGTCTTAACCCTGTAATAACTCAGCCACGAGTTGCGCTTTTTGCGGATCGTTGTTTTGAATGCCCATCATACGAGCAATTTCGTGCGAGGCAGCTTTTGAAGTCAGCGTTCGGACCTGAGTCTCTACAGATTTTGCCTTTGCGATTTTCTCCACCAATAAATGAGTCCTGCCTCGCACAGCAATCTGAGGCAGGTGGGTGATTACAATGGATTGTCGCTTGCCAGCCACTTCCTCTAAAACCTCTGCCAGGCGATGTGCGGTTTCTCCTCCTATGCCCGTCTCAATTTCGTCAAAAATAAAGGTTTGTACCGGATGAACATGCGCAAAACAGTTTTTAAGGGCCAGCATGATGCGCGAGATCTCGCCGCCAGAGGCAATTTTAGTCATAGGCAATGCATCTTTTCCTGGGTGGCTCGACAAATAAAACTCCACTCCCTCAGCTCCCGTTTCCCCCAAAGACAGATCTGATCCGTCAGCCTCAAGACAAATCCCCCCAGAAGGCGGAGTCAGCGTCGCTTCAAAGCAAGCTCCCGCCATGGACAAACGACCCAGAACCGCATTAACCTCAGTTTTCAAGACCTTGGCCGTCTTTTGCTTGTGATGTGTGAGCTTGCGGCTTTGATCTACCAAAGCGATTTTTAACTGCGCCTGACGCTCGTCCAATTCCCCTAAATCGGATTCTTCCTGCATTAATTTAAAGAGTTTGTCCGCCGCGTTTTTTTCGTAGGCAAGAACTTCCTCCAGGCTGGCCCCATACTTACGCTTGAGCTTTTCGATCTCCCCCATTCTTTCTTCAACCACTTCAAGGGCATTGGGTTCCATCAAGGTCTGATCCGAAGCATAACTGGCCAACTCATCCTTGAATTCGTCAAGGAGCAGTCCAAGAGTTGAAGCCCTTTCCACCAGGGGTTTAACCCTGGTATCGAGAACCAAAAGAGCCTGCAGTTCCTGTTCTAATTTGGCTACATGGTGCGCCAGGGTCCCAGCCTCTGAGGCATCCAAAACAGCTTGAACCCGGTCTACGCTCTGTCGAATCTCAGCCTGATTGACCAATACCTTATGTTTTTGGTCCAGCAGTTCTTCTTCATCCGCCTGGGGCTCTACGCTTGAAATCTCCTGTAGCTCTAGTTCAAGACGGGATTTTTCCCTCTCAATCTCAAAGCCACGCTGCCTGGCTTCAGACCTCTGCTTCTCAAGATCTAGATAATTGCGATAGAGACTCTGGTAGGTTTTCAGCTCCTGCATAAACTCATCTCCCGCGAACGCGGAAAAGAAAACAAAATGTGTTTTTGGGTTTAAAAGCTGTTGAGTCTCATGTTGAGAGTGAATATTGACCAAAAGCGGGGCCAAGAGTTTGAGGTCTGAAAGCCGCAGCAGGTTTCGATTCAGGCTACAACGACTGCGACCCGAAGGATTTACTTCTCTTCGAATCAAGCATTCCGTTTCATCCTCGCCTAATCCACAGTCTTCAAACTGCTGACGAAAGGGAGATCGTGAATCCACATGAAACAAGGCTTCAACCCAAACACCCTCTTCAGAGTTTCTGGCCGAGAGAGAATCATATTTGGACCCACAGAGAAAATTAAGAGCTGAAAGAATAATCGACTTGCCCGCACCCGTTTCACCGGTGAGAACATTCAACCCCTCAGAGAAGCTGATCTGGAGAGTATCAATCAGAGCAAAATTAGAAATATTAAGCTCTAAAAGCATCCCCAAACCCCTTAAAATCCCCAAGTTTCAGACCGCGCTAAATATACATGAAAACTCAGGGGAAAGCCTAAATATATTGCAACTATTCACCTGGTTTGCCCTGGAAGACCGTAGAGCGCGAGGCATGCCTAGCCGGCCGATTTGCTTGCCCAATGTGAATAAGTCGGTCACCTATGTCGCAAGATTTTCATGCAAAAAGCGATGGTGGGCTGAGCAAAGTGTGGTCAAATTGTCTGGATGGTGTTTGCCTCCATGTGCCACGGGTACCCTATGGTGCAGATGCAAATAACGTTTTTGGGTACAGCGTCTGCCACTTCTTCCCCGATAAGCGCATTGACCCCTATAGTTGTTGAGAATCCAGGACCAAGCAATAAGGTGTTCCTCCATGTAGGATA
>CAZRLV010000070.1:7136-12682 GCA_964600955.1 uncultured bacterium | reverse complement strand
TGTAATGGAACTATCTTAAGGGAACCAGGGCATTGAAAGCCGCTGGAACCGCGACGCCTTCAGGTCGAATCATCACAAGCGCGGTCAAAATCCTGTTTCCAACAATGCAACCGGGCGACATTTTGTTCAAGTTTCTGAGGTGAGAGGCGGGAATACCGTCTGTCTTCAGGTTATGAACCAGCGTAATGGTTACATTGGCGGAATCAAATTTCACAAATTTGTTTCCCTCATGCAGACCCGTACTGCGACCCGTAAAAGGAATCTGAGATGAGCCCACAGTATTAAACTGAATCCCTTTATAGGAACCGCGCAGTTGAGTGCGGCCGTTAGGGGTGTAGTACGCGGTTACAGTGCCCATGGGGCCTGTCACCGAATAGGTCTGAGCCAAATCAGCACCCTGCATGGAAAACCCGGGGGCCTCCTGATCCAGTGTGTCCCCTCGAACTTCATAGAGTTGAGCGAAGTTCTTTTCGCGTAAAACGCTCATGGCGTCGCGAATAACGAGTCGAGCCGAAACAATGTCAGAAACGATGCCTACATTTTCCTCAAGCTTAACCCATTTCCACCAGAGAAAGTTTTTCAGAGATCCAACTTTAATGTCCCGATCTGCTGTCTGGTAGCGAACTTCGTTATCTTGAACCACCACTTCTTCTGGAAGAGTGAAAAGCGAGGAGCGATAGTCACAAACCCACTCGGGAACGCTCTCGCAGTGAACCTGTCCATCAGGCAAAGTTTGACATTTCTGTCGCCATTCGTAATGGCAATTGCCTTCGGTATTCACTCGAACATAAGGCGTGTTGTCCTTGGTGATCAGGGAGGTGCCAACGAGGTCCCAACTTGGGTTTAAATAGCCGGTGGAGGTTCCATCCAGAACCAAGTCCCCAGCAAAATTCCTCGAAACGGCCGCAAAGGCTGCAAACCCGGTAATTAGTTTTCTTAACATTCCTTAACTCCTTTTACCCGTCCCGACGCATTGAATATTTTTTAGCTCTGAGAAAACCCGGGACGTCATAGCTTTCGCAGAAGAGAAGGAATTATAAGGCACTTGCAAATTTTGTCAAGAAGTATTTGTGGGGAAAGCAGGGCTGTCCAATTAAAACTTTGTAACGTCAGGTCTATGGAAACCTCGAACTTCGGCCACATGGGACTGTTACGGAAGAACAGATGGATTCCCCGGTCAAGCCGTAGGATGACAAGAACCAAGAATCAGAGGAATCATAGTCTCCATCTTCTGCTTTAACCTTCCCGCTCTTTTCTTATTCTATAGTTCTCTAGTTCCGATAGTTCTCTAGTTCCCTCCCAATACCTTCTTAATCCCTAACTTTTCCCAATTATGGCTTTACAATAGGGGTTTCAGGGTGTATCGTAGAGGTAGCTTCATAGTTGTTAGTTCCAGGTCTTTTCGATTTGGACATATTTTTTCTATGCGCGGGCAGGTCCTCGCCTGCCCGCTTATTTTTTTGCCCGTTCCCAGACCTATGCTAGAGCCCCATTGGAAGCCGTTGCCCAAAGCCCCAAAGACGATCCCAGATAAAGACGCCTATGTGGGCATCCCCGTGCAAAGCCTCTATCTTGGCTTTCTTAGTGAGTTTCCACGTAAAAAGTGCATTCTGGATCTTGGGTGTGGTTCAGCCTATTTGACCCGTTTAATGCTTTCGCATGAAAACCAGGTGCTCGGACTAGATAATAGTGCCCCGATAATCCGTGATCTCCAATGCCAGGAAAACCTCCCGGTGGAGGTTTATCAAGTGGGTAGCTTCTCCCGCTCAGACTCAAAAAACTTCGAATTTCTCTTTTGCCTAGACGTGCTTGAACATGTTCCAAAGGCCCTTCGCCACGAGTTTTTACGCGAGTGCTTCTCGCTCAAAACAACCAAGAATCAATTCCTTTTTTCAATTCCACGCGATGGGCATGGGGCCAGGGACTTGGTTGAATGGATTGAGATAAAACCTTTTCTTAAGGGCTTTGACTGGAAACTTTACGCTCTGGACCACCCCTTATGGTTTCAGCTCTTTCAGGCGCTCAAGGCTCGCATAAAATCCATTTTTTTTAGCCCTATCCACTCTAACTCCTATGAAAGAAATCTGGGATATAGAAATTGGCATCGAACTCTAACCTCCAAATGGATTAACGCATTGGGTCAGATTCTACTGAAGGGCTTTGAGGTATTCCCCATGCGCCTGGAGGAAAAGTCCGGGATGGATGATGGCCGCATCCACCTGCTATGGGTGGGGCCAAAAACCAACGAATCCTAAATTTAAACCCTATTTGAGAATATTGGCCATAAAGCTCTTATTCACGCCCAGCATCTGAGCCTGAGCAAACATTGAGGTCTTGAGCAAGGCCTCTTGAGTTGCAAGAGCCACAGATTCCTTGGCCAAATCCGCATCACGAATCAAGGCCTCTGAGGCTGAGAAGTTACTAATGGAGCTTGTGAGGTTATTAAAGGTCGAACGGAATCGATTTTCCTGGGACCCAATGGAGCTTCTGGCAGAACTCACGCGACTGGTGGCCCGGTCAACCCGGCCCAGAAATGCATCCCGCCCCTCCTGGGACTGAAGATCGATATTTTGCAGGTTCAAGGCACCCGATGAAAAATCGCCAAAACTAAAACCTTGCGACTGACCTTGATTGGAACCCGTCTGAAAATTCAATCCACCTCTAAACACCTTTCCGCTAAAACGCGTAGAACCTTCACCGCTAGCAGAGCTGTCGGAAACCCCTAAGGTGGACTGAAGTGTGTCTGCCCCTACGGATACATCTGTGACCGTTACGCGCGACTCATCTCCCACGTCTTCAGACTGAAAAACCATTTCACCCTCATCGCTGAAGCTGGCCTGAACTCTTTGCCCCCCAGCCTGAAGCTGGTCATTTACTGTCTCTAGAATCTCATCTCGAGTGAGTGTAGCGCCGCCGCCCCCCACGTCAATCTGAGTTGCGGCTCCAGACTGCCCATCCTGAACCGTAAAGGAAACCTGGGAATTAAACTCAACTCCATCACTGACATAGGCTTCATTGTTCAAACCCTGAACAGCGGCTATTTCTCCAGCACTTCCAGAGAGAGTCTGATCAAAAATCCCCGTAGCCTGCGAAAATTCCGAGCCGGTACCCGAAACCGCGAGACCCTCACCCGTGACAGTCCCCTCAAAAACCACATTGCCGTCATCATCGAGCCTAGCCTGAGCGTCTACGCCATTGGCGGTAAAGTCCGTATTGAACTGATCTACAAGGTCCTGGGAAGTGATATTTCCTGCCGCTATATTGACTGTAGCTGTGTTTCCCGAATCATCCGTAATCGTTGTTTGAGTTGCGTTAGCAAAGCTAAAGGTATCTTCAAAATCAACTTTGGAACCCCTAACCTCTGCATTTGATATATTTCCAAACTGTAAATCTACACCCGCCAAGGCCCCTACGGCCCGATTATTGGAATCCAGGGTGACCGTATTTGAACCAGACCCGGACATAGATAGCTCAATGACCTGATTTCCATCTTCATCGAGAGAGCCACGCAAGGTTCCCTGGAAGTCTCCTGATTGTCCAATACCGCCGGTAATAAAGGCCTGCACATCTCCAGCATCCGTTGTCACGCTGCCCGAAGTGGAACCGTCCAATAGATTTTTTGTGTTGAACTGAGTGCGGCCGGCAGTATCATCAAACCCGGCCAGAATCTGCTTGGCCTCCTCTTCAAGGGCCGCTATGTCTCCCTCGGTATAAGCTCCGTTACCTGCCTGAATCGTCAACTCCCGTAGACGCACGAGTCCATCAGAAAGCCCGCCAAGTCCGCCTTCAGCGGTTCTGAGCAGACTGATTCCATCCTGGGTATTCGTTGAAGCACGGTTCAACCCCCGGATCTGTCCTCGAAATTTTTCACTGACTGTAAGCCCTACGGGATCGAAAGATGCGATGGGAATGCGGTTTCCAGAGGAAATCCGATTGATGGTGTCGCTCATCATCCCCTTGGCCTTATTCATGCCAAAGAGATTCTGCGTCGAGAATCCGCCCCCTCCAATGGGAAAAACCATTTTGCAACTCCCTTTGCAAGAACGAAAAAGGACAACGAAGGGCTTTGCTCACCAAAGACCGCCCACTATAAACTAGTTTAATCTGCTAATTCTCTGCTGTCAACCTGGAAAATGGTGAAGATTTTGAAGCTGTTAACCCCTTGAACTAAAGCCCAATCCTGACGATATTACAAAAAATGTTAAAAAATTACGGAAAATGTATCCCCTTCCTCATGATCTGCCTTTGCATCACCCCCAACCTGCACGCATTGGGAAGGCCCAAGAATCCCGGGTGGGGATCTGAAAAAACCAAAGAGCAAAACCTCATGGGTGTTCAGGTACACCCCTATCTACCTTATTACAAAGGCCTAAAAACCAAGCGCGGAATTCAGCTATCCCTCGATAGTCGCGAGGACTCCCCCAAGTCTGGTGAATCTCTTTCCAGCCTCAACCTTTACCTGGCAGAGCCCAGAGTAAAGGGTTTTAACTCGATGCAGCTTACGGATTATCAGCTGGAATATGAAAGCCGCAGCTATGACTCGCGCATGAGCTATACCAGTGCCGCGCTTGGAGTTAAACGCCTCAGCCCCAATCTTGCACTCAAGGATTATTTTGACGCAGAAAACGAGTAGGTTCACGCCCGCTACAAACCTTTTCTGGCCCTTAGAATGGGTTATCGCATCCTGGAGAAAATCCCCCTGATCGGCAGTGCAGGAGTAATTCAGGCCTCCTATATCATCTCTGACGATTTCCGTTTTCCCTCGCGCGGCCCCCATGGATTTCGAAAAATTCCCCTCAAAGGGTTTCAAGCCCAGGTCGGCTTTAAGTTCTAAAGTGGTAAAAACCTATCAGATTCTTTCCTTTTACGCCTTTTTAGGCCTGGTTGCCACAGGGCTACTGGGATACTACCCCAAGATGGAACCCCATAGTTTTATGGATCTACCCATCTATCAAAGCCATCCTAAAAGCCATCTCTTATTTGGATTTTCTACGTCTTTGGCCCTGGTCTCCGCTCAGGTACTTTGCATTATTGGACTCTTAATTAGAAAACATCAGCAGACAAAACGGCTTTCCCTGGGCCTTCTGTCCACCTTTTTGTCCATGGGGATATCGGTACTCATACCCTATATGGGGGTTCTAACTTTAAGCGGCAAAATATCCGCCGGGCTTCACTTCCAAACCGTTCTTACTTTGCTGACAGGACTAGCTTTATGTCTTATCGTTGCCGGCGCATGTCTTGAATCTGTGGACCGGAGCCATAAAACGCACCTGGTCGGTTCTCAATCATTTGAGCCCCCTACTTTCGTCTGGGATATACACGCCAGGCGTTTTGCTTTAGGTCAGAAACTGCTCTTTCTTGGAATTAATGTTTGGTGGCCCTATCTTGTCTTGCGCTACGGACTCGGACTAAAACTAAGTGCCCTGGCTTTTTTGCCCGTTCATCTGGCAGGGGTCATGCCCTTTGCCTATCTCAAACGCCAGCACAAGTTTCAAAGAACGATTCACCCGGACTTTAAGGGGCCAATCAAGGAGCGCAAACGCTAT
>CAZRLV010000070.1:3004-7115 GCA_964600955.1 uncultured bacterium | reverse complement strand
AAAGGCCCGGGCTAAAAACCTGCGTAAGAGAAAAAACCCACAAAGAGGCAGCAACAACCAGAGCATCTCGACCCCGTTTGCCAAAACAAAAGCCACCAGGGCTAAAGGCAATAAGAGTAGATAGGTTAAGACTTGAAGAATAATAGAGTTCTTAATCATAGCCGCCAGGGGTGGAGAGTAGCGATAATAAGCCCGCATCAGCTCTGCCCCTCCCCTTTGATGTAGTAACCACTGATCTCGAAAGCGGGTAAAAAACTGAACCATCCACGCTTTCTCGCTACCGCAGGCCGCTGAAACTATAAAACATCCTCCACCTCCACCCCCGGATATAGGAGCCAGAGTGCCTCCTCCTGAAAGACTGGTACTTCTCAGGACTCTCCAATCTGAAAAATGGCCGATATCTGCAAAAAGAACCGGAGTCCCGGCGCTAAATCTTAGATTTTCGCCGTCCTCTTTCCAAAGCCCATCGCCCGGGTCAAAAAATTCGAGACGAAAATCCTTTGCGCTGAGAGCCGAACTGAATTTAAGAAAATCTGGCAGAGGAAAAGGAAATTCAATCTGAGCACCGGGCCTAATTTTGCCCTTCAGACTCAGGACTTTACCCAGAGTCTCAAACTTACTCGAATCCACCTGCAAAGATCCTTGAGATTGATTCGTATTCAAAACCTGAATTACCGGCACTAATTCAATCAAATCTGCATCTTGAACCAATTTTAGGGTGTTAGCCCCAAGACCCCTATACTCGTCCGAAAGTAGACTCGCGTCATAGAAAACATCCATGGTCAGCCCCACGCCAGGAGACAGAGAGCTCAGGAATTTTCCCGAAGAGTCTCTTGGAATCGCCACCTTAGGGACTTCTCCGCTAGCTCCGGGTTCGAGAACCAATTCAAGCGCATCGGGAATTCTATCCCCATCACGATCTTCATCAATTCGATCGGCAATACAATCATTGTCCTTATCATCAGCCAACAATAGAGCTATGGCCGCCCCTTCGAACTCCACCTCAGGAATCCCGTCGTTATTAGCATCACAGGGAAACTCATCCGAGGCGTTCAAAATTCCATCGCCGTCATAATCCGTCAGGCTCAAAACCAGAATCTGATCTTCAAGGTCAGGGATCTGATCGTTATCATCATCGAGATCCAGGTGATCCGGGGTTTGATCGTCGTCTCGATCAAAAGGAAAGGGGTCATGATGATTAGCGACCCCATCCTGATCAAAATCAGCCGTATTCAATCCATAGTCGCCCAGGTCATCCGTATCAAAGGGGTTCAGTGGGCGAGAATCCTGACCGTCGAGCAACCCATCCCCATCGGTGTCTCGATTTAAAACCAAAGTCCCCAGTGAACTCTCTTGTAGGTCCGTGAGACCATCCCCATCGTCATCGCTATCCTCAAAGTTTTTTAAACCATCATTGTCTGTATCCAGAACTTTTCCAGCAATATGGTAGGGGTCAAGATAACCCTCTTCCTGGGTATTCAAGATCCCGTCCCCATCCAGATCCGCATCAAAATGGTTGGGAATACCATCGTTATCACTATCGAGAGAGAGGTCCGTAATCCGACCACCAAAGGCTACCTGCCTTTCAATTTGATCCGGTTGACCGTCCCCATCATCATCAGTATCTTCATTGTCACCCGTTCCATCTCCATCTGTGTCGATCTGCTCCAACGCCTGATCAGGAAAGGCATCCTCAAAATTCAACACTCCGTCCGAGTCTCGGTCTAGCAGATCTTCAGGCAATGTTCCGGAACCTTGACTTCCTTTTTTGTGGATAAGCACCTGGAGACTCACCGTATTGCCGGCACGATCTGCCCCCAACAGCCTCAAAATATTATCCCCAGTCACTAACCCCGCGACAGAGACCTGAAAACCGAGCTTATCCTCAAGCAAAAAACCTGCAACAATCACCTGGGTGGGGGGCTGAATCAGTTGCACCTGAAAGGCGCTCAAAACTTCAGTGCTTACCCCAGTAATCAGGAGGTTGTCCTGATCCGTAGTTTCTTTATTGACTCCGCCAATATTTTCAAGGGCTCCAAATGGATGCGTGGTTAGAACAGGAGGAGCCGTGTCCACTCGATAGCTCAGGGGGCCTTGAGTCTGAAGAGGTCGGCCTGAAATGCTATCCCCCTGTCCCCCAATAAAAATAGACCTTAGACCATCCAGGACTTGAGTGCCGTCAGCAACTGCCACATTATGACTGAAAAACCAGGTCTTTCCGGTTACATCCCCCGCCAGGGGCAACATGGAAGAACTCACATAAATCAAAGCTCCCTGAGAAATCGTAAGCCCGGGGGTTTGCGTTTGAGAATCACTGAAAACAGCTCGTATCTCGAGCAATCCTGGGCCGACAAAGTCCAACCCAGACTCTGGAATCATCAGATCATTTCGCAAAAACTCAAGACGAACCGTGGGGGCAATCGTATCTGCTTCGGGCAAGGCTTCTCCAAAATCAGCCAGAAGCCTTCCTCGACCCGCTGAGTTTCCCTTGAGATCTGTGACCGTGGGCTGCAGCTGAATTCGTGTACCTGAACTACCACCGCTAAGCCCACCGGCCCCCTCTCCCAGTGTAATCACAAGCACACTGTCCCCATCCCTCCACTCCAGGGTTGGAATCGATCCGAGGGTCGCTGGAGAGTCCAGACCCAGAGCGGCGTCCATCTCACCCACCAAGTTGGTGCTTGGAAATGAGCTGCGTAAAACCGGCTCGCTGAAATTCACATAGAGTTGATCTCCAGCAATATAAAGAGAAGAGGCGGTCTTTTGGTCCACCTCTAGACTTTCAATCTCAGGGCCGCGTTCGTCCACCGCGCTGAGAAGAACCGTTGCGGCATCCGTTGATACCGGGTTGCCAGCCACATCCACCAAGGCTGTAAGAGCCCGTAGGCTTGGGAAAAAAGCAGGGACAACCTGAGAACCCGGACCCAGATCCAGAGTGATACGATTTCCTTGCAGACTAATCTGCGTTCCTAATCCCAAAACAAGATTTTGAACCTCAAAACTCTGCTCTACAACCGACCCTGATGGAAGATTGCCAAGATACTCAGAAAACCAGGCTTCAATGCGGTCTCCCTCATCAAAAACCTGAAGCCCATCGCCATCCATATCGATTAGATAGGCCGCCACTAAGCGCGGACTTACCTGATCAGATCCTGTATCCAAACCAACGGTACGCCCCTGACCAATGAGTCCCGAACCAAAGACAAGGGCTTGAGTAGCCGCGCTTTGGGCTTCGTCCGAAGCCCGGATCTGGTCGATTCCAGAGCTGCTAAAGTCTTGATTTAAGGTAATTTCCAGGAAAACCCCGCTCGATGGGCTTGAACGCAAGCTGGAATCCAAAAACTTCAGACTATGCGCCGGACTGCCAAAGGCTGAAGGGGTTTCCACACCGGAAAGTAAAGGTCGAATTGCCGTCACCAGATTAGATGTAGTTAAGGGGGCGGCGTCTAGGCTTCCCGTCGTGGGAGAACTGGCAGTAACACCGATGATACCCCCGGAAGAATCCGAGAACTTCAATAAAATTCGGTCTCCTGCAGTGTAATTCCCATCCCCGTTGGCATCATCATAGCGGGCCCAATCCAAGAAGGCATGCTTCTTGGTTACCGTGGGTGTCACCACCGCCAAATTATCCTGACTGTCTTTGTAAAACAGGGTGAAGGTTCGGGTTCCGTCACTAAATGCACTGTAATTGGGGTCTAGCTTAAAATAAGGCGCTTGAATGGCCACCTGAGCGAAATTGGTCAGATTTGCCTGGTCCACAAAAAATGCACCGTCACCGACGGGGCTCTGCGTAAGCTCAGACAGAACCTCTGTGCCAATGAGACCATCGTCAAAAACCAGAGATTCAACACGAATTTGAAGTGTCGAATCTGAAGAAAAACTCAGCTTTTCTACTGACAGAAGATCGGTATTGAAAGTGGGTACGGGATCTACAATCTGAATCTGTAGGCTTACCTCGGAGGTCCTCAGGTCCACTGTATCCACCAATTGCAGTTGCAAGGTCGTTGCTCCTACGACCCCCAGAACCGGAACCAGGGTGAGTAAGTCATTGCTACAGGTTGCCTGATTAAAGATTGCCGGCCCATACCCCCCCGGAACAGACGCCCAGCCC
>CAZRLV010000070.1:0-2994 GCA_964600955.1 uncultured bacterium | reverse complement strand
AAAGAAGCCAAAACCTTTTGCGTATCAAACCCTAGAATTTGAAAGCAAAGCTGATTGGATGGGGTATCCGCATCCACCTTCCACGTGGAAAGATCCAATACCTCTCCATCTAAGTCATTTTTTCTGAGCTTGATTTCTGAGCCACCCCCAGGATAGCTGACCTCGATAAAGGGAGGGTCATTTTCTGTCAGAAACTGATAGCTTAAATTTACGGCTGAAGTCAGAACCGGGCTTTCTGCAAGATCATGCACATAAAGCTTGAGCCCTGTAATCTCACCCGTGGTTTCCAGCACACTTGTCGCTGAGGCCAAAGCCGCCGTCCCGTTTACATCGCTAGCAAAAAGCAAGCTTAGAGTCACGGGCATACCAGCAGGAGTGCTCTGCACGGTTTGGGTCAAAATCGTCGAAGGGCTAAATGAAAAACTATGGCTTCCAAGGCTCACGCCCTCCTGGTCGAATACGGTCACTGAATTTACCAACAGGAACTGTTTGCTTTCATCTTCACGAGATACGAGTTTAAGCTCGGTGCCCCCTGAGCTTAGCGTCATCACCGGCGGGTCATTGATCGCAAAAGCACTTACGGTAAATGTGGAGGTGGAAAATCTAGCACCCGAGGCCTCAATTTCACGCAGGGTTAAAATCCACTCCATAGGCGTTGTACTTTGATAGTCCGGGTTTGGAGCGATGGATAGCTCATCCCCCTCAGAGTTTGGCGCTATGGTAAAGTTTGGGGCAGAACCATCTGCCTTGGACGCGCTCCATTCCAAATGAGCGGGGTCAAATGTCGGGTCGCCATCCAAACTGTCATTTCCCACCAAAGCGGTAGTTAATGTCCCGTCTTCGCCCACGGAAAAATGAGCTCCGGCCTGAGGCTCGACAATGACAGGATCATCATTGGCAGACTGAACATAAACTAAGACCTCAGTGGCACTATAGTGAACTCCATCAGAAACACAGAGGGTTAGGACTTCTCCAAAAGGCTGTGAGCTATGATTTTGTTCCGGGTTGCCGGTGACCGTCAAAGTTCCGGCCCCGTTATCAATCACCGCGTTGAATACCGTCAGATTCTTTTGCAAAACAGGGGCAGTGGGATGCGAACAAAATACTGTGGGGCCCTCTGAAATAGCGCTTCCCGCAGGACCTTCCAGAAAATAGGCACTCAAGAGATCAGGAGGGGAATCAAAAGGATCTGAAACCGAGGCGGAAAAGCTCAGAGAGGGCGCTGCATCTTCAAGAAAGCAAATGGAACGTAAGCCCAGAATAGTTGCCGGAACCCCGGATAAAGTACAAAGATCCGGGGGGAAATCACGAATCTCAGGGGCATCATTGACTTCATTGACTACAAGTGTCAAAGTCTTTTCAGCCGTTAACCCCTGCGAATCTGTAACCCTTAGAGTCAGGGTGACTCCCTGGGTCCACTGGTTGGCAAAAGGTTCAAACACCAGACGTTCCTCCATTAAACCCAGATCCGTGCTCAAAATCGATAATCTGAAGGATGCCGTTGTAAACACCTGAGTCTCCAATCCATCCTGCACGAGGGACCAATGGAAATCTGCCAGGGTTTCCCCATAGCCGCCAGGCTCTCCACCCCAATCGGGGTCGCTTAGAAAATCAGAGGACTCTATATGAAGCTCGGTAATGGAGCTACTAAGCAGCGTATCCTCATCCACGGTCCAGATCGACCCGGTGAGGGGAGACTTCGTTCCCAGACTGGGGGGAAACCAGAGTGGAGTGAAACTAACTATGGTGGCAATACTGACACTGGATTGAGAATCTGAAAGCTCCAAGACCAGACTCAGGGCTCCAAAAGCTCTTAGAGATTTTGCTCCATTACTGATCCCGGATTCATCCAGCGAACAGTTGGCATCCTGCCCTCCCGGTCGCATCTCAAAAATGGACCCCGTCATGGTTAGCAGGGGAAGATTAAAAATTGAGTCATCAAAACTGAGGGTTTGAATTGAGCCTGACCGAATGCTCCAGGTCAAGTGGTCTCCGTCAACATCGGTTTCATAGACGGAGAGATCCACGCTTAAACACCCCCCCTCCTCAGTGGAAAAAATACCTGAAGGGAGGGAAAGAATTTCCGGCAGGTCGTTAGTGTTGCTAATTACAAAAGAAACGGCGGTTGAGGTGCAAAGCCTCGCCGTGGAATCAAAAGGAGTTCCCAAATCGCAAAGGACCAGGAAGGTTTGGTGCTCACCGGTAATATTTGCCAGTGGAGTTACAGAGAGCGTCTGACTTGCGGGAAAAGCTGCCGGGAAGAAGGTGAAGGTCCCCAGAGGATTTTCTTCACTCAAACTTGTGGTGGCTCCGCTAGATGAAAGCGAGGCCGCCGCGAAAGCCGAGCCCAGATCTATATCAGAAAAAAACCACTGCATGCGGCTAAGATTGGTACGTAAAATCCCCTGATCATCCGTAAAGGTAACCAGAGCCTCTTCTTCATCCTGAGTATGAGCCAAAAGGTCCAGAGCAAAGCTAAAGTCATCTTCTTGAATTTGCACGGACTCTGTGCCGGTTCCCAGCCCTGAAATCAACGGGGGGTCATTGGCACCGCTGACTTGAACCGTCACCGTTTTTTCTACCGGGGCGGGACTCTCCGGATCGCGTAGCTTGAGTACCAGATCTGCCGTTTTAAAGCTCAGGGCAGTAACTTGCGAGCCTGGACTTAAACAGAGAATATCATTAGTTAAAGGATCTAAGAAATTCGAACTGGATGGGGGTGGACAGCCCAAAAGATAGACTCCCGTATCCGCGCTGGCAATATTTTGATAGTCCCAAAAAAGATTGGCGCCTGGGCCATTGCCCCCCGGGGCACTAGCGATAAAGTCACGGCCATCATTTTCCCAGGTGGAAAGATCCAAATGGGCTAGCGACTGGTCTTCTTTAAGCTTGATCGTGTAATCAGCCAATTCCACGGAAGGGTTTGCAGGATCGAGAATCGTAATCGCGGGCGCGTCATTTATTTCGACGATGGTAAGCGTCAAAATCTTAGTA
>CAZRLV010000069.1:0-12965 GCA_964600955.1 uncultured bacterium | reverse complement strand
ATTTTCAAAGCGCTGGTGAGACCCGATTCTTGGGCCGCGAAAGCGGTTCTTGCGTTTGAGGCAGTAGCGGTTTCCATCCCGAATTTACCCGCCAGCATGGAGCAGGTGGCACCCGTGAGAAAGGCAACGGCTGTAGCCCAGTTGATGGCAAATCCCAAAATCAGAAAGAGCGCCCCTACGAAAAGGATGAGGATTTTATATTCGGCGCGGATAAATGCCCGGGCTCCTTCGCGAATAAAGCCGGCGATTTCGACCATGCGCTCGGATCCTTCATTGGCGGCTTTGATAACCCCGGTGAGCATAAATGCCCAACATAGAGCAATGACGCCTGCCCCAAGGGTTACATATACATAAGTGTTTAAATCTTGCATAATTTCGACCTTTCTCAACTTAGAGCCACCCGGGGCTCACCATAAAATAGAAGTCGCAATATAGCAAAATCAGGGGGTGGGAGCAATGAATAATTACGCTTTCAATAGACAACGCGAAAGGCCTTGATCCATTCCTGTTTTCCTTTAACCTGGAAAGGCTCAAGTTTTTCAAACTCAAAGACTTCAGAGCAATAGTCATGAGTTTTTTGGTCCACGATGATCTCAAAGGCCATGGAGTGTGATTCCAGTCGCGAGGCTAGATTGACTCTGTCTCCGATGGCCGTATAGTCTTTGTGTCGGCGCGCACCAATATTGCCTACGATTACGTCTCCAGTGGCTATACCAATGCCTGTATTGAGCTGTCGCAGAAGAGGGTGACTGGACGCCTTGAGGGCTTCTTGCATTTCAATAGCTGTTTTGAGGCATCGTACAGCTTGATCCTTTGGACTTAGATCTTCAATCAGGGGAGCCCCGTAGAGCACCATAACAGAGTCACCGATGAATTTATTGATGGTGCCCCCATGTTTGCTAATCACGGCAACCATGAGTTCAAAATAGGCGTTGAGCAAAGAAACGACTTCTTCAGGCGAACTGGATTCAGTCAGTGACGTGAATCCTCGAATATCTGAAAAGAGGATACTGATCTCCAGGGATTTTCCGCCCATAGAGAGATTGTCCGGATTTTCAAGTAATTCTTCCACCACCTGATTGGACACATATTGGTTGAAGACTTGCCTGATTTCGCGTTTTTCACGTTCGCGAGTATAGGTTCGCAGTATCAGCATTCCAGCGTAACAAAGACAAAGCGACAAAGCTGGACCAGTATGTAAGGCCACTCGATGAAGATCCTGAAAGGCGTAATTAGAGAATATCCAGCCCGAAACAAGGCTTAGGACAAGCAGGGGAAACGAGGCGAGCACCCGTAAATAAGCGGTTCCCAGGCAGATGATAATGGCCAGGCCATAATAGATGGCAAAATTTTGAGTCCAGTTCAAAGGCTTTAAACTGGCATAATCTGTGCTGAGAAGCGTATTAATAATATTGGCATGGATTTCGACCCCCGGGGTTTCACGGCGATCCATGGCATAAAATGGGGTGGGGTAAATATCCTGGAGTCCAGGATGATTCAGCCCGATCAAAATGATTTTTCCGCGTATGAGAGTCCGTAGTTCCTTAGATTTTTCAGGATCGAAAATATCTTTAAAGGAAAAATTGGGAAAAGAACCTGCGGGTCCTCTCCAGTTGACCAAAATTTTACTTCTTCCCTGGTCATCTGAACTCAGATGTATGCGCTTATCCGGAAGGTTTGGATTTTTGTTGGGTATGATGAGACTACCTTCGCTGATTTTAGATTCTTCGATATCAAAGTCCCTGTGAATAGGCTTGGCAGCCCATGCAGCCAGGGCCAGGGATAGAAGTTTTTCTCCATCGGACCCTCTGAAGATTGGGTGCACTGACCTGAGAATTCCGTCCGTATCCGTGGCTACATTGATCAGACCAATACGGTTTGACGGAATTTCCAGAGAGTCGATGGGTTTTCGCAGCCCGATTAACTTACCTGAAGGAGTGTGTTCAAGCATTCCTGCCAGAATGAGATTTGAGAATTTTTTAACGGTCTGGCTGAAGACTTGGTCTTCTTTTGGGTTGCCTTTCTGAAGAAATAGTAGGTCTAGGCAGATCAAGGAGGGACCTAAATCTTCAAGTCGGGTCAAGGCTTCGGCCATGACTCTGCGATCCAGGGGCCACTGGTTTAGGTTCCAGTCCCTGAATTTTGGATCTTGAAAAAAACTCATGTCGGAGAGAGATTCCAGGGTTTCTTGATCAATGGTGAAGAGAATAATATTCTCACCTGGCATGGAACCCAGGTTTGATGAGAGAACCGGGCTAGCATGGGCGGGCTGATTGCGATGTCGACTGAGAAAAAGCCGGTCCAGAAAGACATTCTCAAATCTCTGGATGGTCTCTTGAAACACCAAGCCCGTACAAAAAAAACCAAGCGAGACCAGAAAAAATGCCAGAACTGGCAGAAGAAAACAAGGCAAAAGAAGATTCCGAAGAGGGCGCAGTTGCATCATCCTATAGCTTGATAGGGGAGTAGATTTTTGAAGAAGGCTGAAGACAAGATGAACAAAAGATGGATCCCCTGGTCAAGCGGCAATGTTATTAAGTTAAGCCGTAAAAGTGCATAAATTCCCCAGGACTCCGTCATGCTGAACTCGTTTCAGTATCCATCTTCTCCTTCGTGAAAGTCCCATGTGGCTAAACCCCTGGATCCTGAATCAAGTTCAGGATGACGCAGGTGGGCGTTGCCCCAATTCTCGTCATCCTCTTCTCTGCCTCTATTCCTATGCTACCTTTGATTCCTCTGATCCTTATGCTTCCTTCCCCAAATCTCTCATTTCCACCCCTCATTGCAGTTTATCGTAAACAGGCGTATTGTGATACCAGCCAAGTGGCTTGAATTATTAAAGGAGGCAGGGGTGCAGGGCGAAAATTTTCCAGTTTTATCTATACAGCAAACCCGTCAGGTTTTGACAGCAGTGGTGGGTACGGCCCTTTTTGCGGTCTTGATCTGGGTCTTATGGGGCTTTCGTATTAATGTTCCCCAAGATCATGTTCTGGTCTTGATCCGTAAATTTGGTCAGGACTTGAAACCGGGTCAGATCTTGGCAACCGAGTCCGGTCAAAAGGGGATTCACTTTGGTGTTCTCTCAGAAGGTTGGCATTGGTATAACTCCATTCTCTGGGAGCGGGAAATTCATAAAGCCACCAAGATTCAGGCCTCTACCTTTGGGGTGTTGATTCGACAGTACGGACAGCCTCTTGCGGACGGAGAAATTTTGGCAAGTCCCCTCGATCTTGAAACACTCTCTGAAAACGACACGCGTGGAATTGTTAAGAAGGTTCTCAAACCGGGTAAGTACAATATTAATCCTTATGCTTATCAATGCCAGATTTTCCCCGTGTTTGAAGTTCCTGCCGGTCATGTAGGCATCGTTGTAGACAAGGTGAGTAAAGATCAGAAAAACTTTGAGTATCTGAGCCGAAGCGGGCGCAAGGGGATTCAGGCCGAGGTGAAAGAACCAGGGACCTATTATCTCAACCCATATCTTTATGATGTCATTCCCTATAATGTCCGTGTTCAAAAAACAGATTTTTCAGGAACCGATGCCCTGAGCTTCATGAGCGACGACTCCTTTCAAGTCAAGCTTACGGCAACCATCGAGTGGCGTGTGGACAAGGCCCAGGCGGCCGTGGTGCATACCCGCGTAGGCTCGCTTAAAGATGTGGAGAAAAAGGTTATTGGGCCTTTTGCCAGAAGTTACGTGCGCTTGATCGGTTCAACATCTCTGGCCAAAGACTATATCTCAGGGGCATCACGACAGAGTATTCAAGGACAGCTTCAAAAAATGCTCAAAGAAAAATGTTCAGAGTTGGGGATCGAGATTTCCTCGGTTTTGATTCGCAAAATTGTTCCCCCGAGCGTCTTGAGAGAAATCATCAGCGCTCGCGGCCTTGAGATTGAAAAGCGTGGCAAACTTCGTAAAGAGATCGAAAAAGTGAAATCAGACGCTCAGGTGGCCAAACGCCGCGAGGAGATCAAAAAGTCTCAGGCTCGCGTTGAGGAGAATATTGCCCGTAAAAAGCTGATGACCAAGGTCACTGGTGACCGTCAAATAGCTCTTAAAAACGTCAATAAGCGTCTGGCAATTGCCAAGTTGAATCTTGAAGTGGCCAAGGTTGAAAAGCTTACGGTAGTGGAAAAGGGGCGCGCAAAGATTCTTAAAATGTTTAATATTAAAAAAGCTGAAGTGGATGAGCTCAAGGCTAAGATCGATGGATTTGGCGGTGGGAATGGTTTTGCAGATTATACATTTAACAAGCGCATCCGAATTGAGAGCGTACTCACGGATGATGAAAGTCCTATTGGGCAATCTCTTGGAAGGTTTGGAACCGTAGGAGGTGGGAAATGAAATCTCTTCCTTATTTCACTCTGGCTATCGCGGTGTTTTTTCTGGGATCCATCGTATTTTTTTCGGGTCTGGTCTATGTGGGTCCACATGAAGCTCTGGTGCTAACAGCTCGTTTTGGGGATAACAAACCCTCGGACAGAGTATTGGCAGAACCAGGCCAGAGGGGAATCCAAAAGGATGTACTAGGCGTTGGTTACCACTGGGTCGCCCCCGTTCTCTATGAATATCAAAGGGTATCCATAGTTCATATTGAACCGGGAAAAATTGGGATTTTAACGGCTCTTGATGGTATCAAGCCCGAAGGCGAACGGTTTTTGGCCGAAGAGGGTGAAATCGGTATTCGGCGCAGAGTTTTGGGTCCAGGGACCTATCGTCTCAATCCGCGTCACTTTAAGGTCACGATTGAGAACCAGACCCAGCTTAGGCCGGGTAGCGTAGGTGTTCTCGTAGATCGTCAAAAGGGAGGTGTGGTAAAGGACCGGGTCTTACAACCGGGGGTGCATTATATCAATCCACGCCAATATAAGGTTAAAGATGTGCGCGTTGGTCTGAACGAATATACGTTGAGTAGCCGCAACCGCGTGGCGATTACCGCAGAGATGCTGCGAGGAGAGGTGGAAAGTTTGGCTCCCGAGATTCAAGACCCCAATCGCATTGCCGGTGGGGCGGTGACTTTTCCCTCACAGGATGGTTTTACCGTAGGACTTGATGTAACGGTTCTCTGGGAACTGACCCCTGAAAATGCCATTAAAGCCGTAGATACTTACGGAGATGATGACATTCTCGTGGAGCGTGTCATTCACCCCATGCTCAATTCGGCGTCGCGAAATGACGGTTCTCAATATTCTGCCAAAAAGATGATTCAGGGCAGCACCCGCCTGGATTTTAAGAAGTCCTTTACCCAGACTTTGAATGAATACACGCGTAGAGCGCCTCTCGATATTGTCGCGGCATTACCCCGCAGAGTTTTTGTTCCGGTTAAAATCCAGTTACCCATTATGCAGGCCCAACTCAAGAACGAAGAGCTTCTGACCAATAAGGAAATTGAAGAGACTTCCAAGGTTGAAGCCTTGCTTGAAGAACAGATCAAGCTCGTGGATCAGGAAATCGAGCAGGTCAAGGCGGACACCCGGGTTTTGAGACTTTCAGTCCAGGCCGAGACTCAAAAAGAAGCGGGCGAATTCGATGCAGAAACCCGGCTCAGGGTGGCTAGAATCCAGCTTGAAGTTCAAAAGCTTGACACGGTGATTGCCGATATTCGCTCCAAAGCTGAGGCCTCAGTCATTGAGTATCGAGGAACGCAAGAAGGAGAGCTAAATCGCATGCGAGTAGCGGCTTTTGGAAGTTCCGACGCATATAATGCCTATGTTTTCGCGAGTAATGCATTCCCCAAAGGCAAGCTCCCCATTCGCATTATCCATGCGGGTGAGGGAACATTCTGGACGGATCTTTCGGCTGGGACCTCCAAACCCCAGTTGAAAGCGTTGGATGAAATCAGGCGATTGCATAGGCTTTTAAAGGACAAAAATGGAGATCCAGAAACTCAGTTTTCGACTCCGTAGGCGCAAGCACCAGAGAGTTTTGGGTATCGGTTTTCTCACCATGGGTTTCGTGGTTTTGGTGGATTCTCCCTATCGATTTCCGATCCCTTTGATTGGCCTTCCATCGGTTTTTCTGGCCCTGGGATTATTTACGGTGGCCGGTTTCTGGTTGTATCGTGGATTGCGCTTACCCCTCGACGAGGTTCTGGTATTTATGCGCCTTCGCGGTGGAGAAGTTATGAAGAACGAGGTTTTGGAGTTTCTCGATGGTGAAGAAGGTAAGGGGCGCCAGTTATTTGAAGTGCTTGAGAAACGTGAATGGGTGATCTCCGCCGAAAAAAATTTGGAAATGGTTCAGACCCGCGAGGAAGTGGATGAAAACCTTTTGGTTTTGCTACCTGAAGGAAATCGACGAGCTGAAAAACTAAGTAAAAGGAAGACAAGATGTTCATAAAAACAATACCCGTGGGTAGTTTCCAGTGTAATTGCACGATCTTAGGTTGTGAGAAAACGGGTGAAGCTCTGGTCATTGATCCAGGTGATCAGGAAGAGGATATTTTAGCCATTGTTAAAAAAGAGGGTTTTCAGGTTAAGTATTTAGTGCACACCCATGCGCATTTGGATCATATCGGTGTTGCCGGACCCCTCAAGCGTAAAGGTCATGGCAAGATCGTCCTGCATCGCGAGGATGAATTTATTTATGATTCACTCGAAGAGCAAGCCCGGATGTTTGGATTGCATCTTGAACCACGAGACGATGTTGATCATGAAATTTGTCATCAAGATGATCTGGAATTTGGAGGCCATGTTCTCAATGTTATTCATACACCGGGTCACACACCGGGAAGCTGCAGCTTTCTTCTCAAGGACAAAAATATTCTTTTTAGCGGAGACACCCTGTTTCGAAGATCCATTGGCCGTACAGACCTTCCGGGAGGGGATTCAGCCCAGATTCTGGACTCGATTGAAAACCGGCTCTTCACCCTGAATGCAGACTACACCGTCATTCCAGGCCACGGGGAAGCAACCTGCCTATCCGAAGAACAAAAACTAAATCCGTTTTTGGCGTGAGGAACCGTGTTGAAGAATGAACTAGAGAACTAACGGAACTATAGAACTACAGAATAAGAAGAAAACGGCGAGAAGGCGAAGGGGTATCCATTATTTTCTTTTCCTCATTCCGATGATTCCTCTAGTTCCGATAGTTCTGTAGTTCTAGATTTTCGGTACCTTTGATTCCTCTGCTTCCTGATTCAATCAATCCAACAAATCCTTAGCCGAATCACTGTCGTAATTCTTAAACAGGCCGCTCATGGAGATGGGTTCTTGGACAATCTTTGAGTTGAGTTGCGAGAGTGTATCTTTTGCTGTAGCTACCGTAAGTGCATCACTTTCTGAGGCTTTGATGTTTTCACGAGCCGTTGAAATCGACTGAAATTCCACGCTCTTGCGTTTTAGGCTTGATTCTACGCCACCGCGCGTGGTTTCTATTTTGCGCAGGTTCTGATCAGCTTCTCGTTTCAATCGCTCGGAATCATCCGCTTTTTCCTCAAGTTTTGCCAGTCCATTGGAAAAGTCCGGAACGGCAAAACTTTGGTTTTCAGAGGCTTCAATCGTCACTTGTGCCTCTGCCTGACCTTCAACCTCTTCAAAATACAGCTCGACTCCCTCAATAATTCCAGTGGCGGGACTGAATGCCGTTGTAATACTTCGTTTTTGATCCTGAAGACTGGAAACATTGAGGGTAAAAGATAAGGAGCTATTTTCAACCTTCCCCAGAATTGAAACGGAATAGGTTCCAATTTTCGGGGGCTCTGCAATCGTAATAGGTTCTATTTTTGGATTGGAAGACTTGTGGGGGCTATTTGTCAGGACAGACTTTCCCTCAAATTTTGAGGTTTTAAGAATATCTGAGATTCTTTCCAGCGAACCTTGAACAATTATAGCGTTCTTTGCATGGTCCGCAATAGGTTGAACTTCATCGCTGAGCTTTTGCAGACCGCCCAGGACGGTTTGCTGCAATGAGATTTCCTTTTGCAGACCTACTGAGCGCTCGTTAAGATTCGAGAGTTCGTAGCGAAACTGGTCTGGAGGGGTTGAAACCGCCTCCCCGTCCGAATTTTCCGGCATTTTTTTGAGTAAGATGCCGTTTGACGCGCTTTGTTTTCTCTGTAACGCAACTCTATCCAACCTTTTGGCACTAAGGTCGGGAGCCGCGGATGGAACACCTGATATCCGCAAAGACATGCCTACCTCCCTGTCTCTAGAGCTGAAAATCCTTTTCCAGCTTATACCCCAATTATAACTCAAAATGCAAGTCTGTCAAGATTTGCCCCCCCGACTCTGTCGCTTCCTCGGCTTAACAGTCGAGAATACCGGGATTTTCATTATTTTTGTAATCCTGCTTCAAAGTTTTATCGAAGTCCCCAGTATGGATACAAAAAAATCAGGGATTCTTTTTCTAGGAGAGGAGATAAATCTCCTGGGATCCGAGACATCAATCTTAGGGGTTCCCAGGTTTGAGAATCAATATACCTGGGCCAGAAACCTGACCCCAGACCAGATTTTCTCAGAGCTTCGAGACCTGGATTTTTCGTCTGTGGCCCTCATTTTGGAGCAGTCGCAGACAGAAATGTGGGAGACTTCTTCTCTGGCAAGGGGACCCCAGGTTCCGCTTATACCTGGAAAGGATTTAGAGTCCTTGATTCATCAGACCAGGAGAGAGGGTAATGATTTTTTGCACTATCATTGTGTTGAGAACAGTACAGATCATTGTTTTTTGTCATCGGTGGATAAATCTATGGTTCAACCCTGGATTGAGGCCGGTAAAAACAGCGAGGTCCCCGTGGCCTTTGTCGAGTTTCTAGACTTGATTTTGATACGAATACTCTCAGAGGTCTTTGTACGAGGTGCAATAGGATTTTTTGCCTTGGGAAGCTCCTTGATTCGATGCCAGGTTTCTCCGGACCTTCCCTTCAAGATCACTAAGGTATATTGCAAATCTGGCATCGATCCCCAATCGAACTGGGAGGAGCCGGCCTTGCTCATCTCTGTTCTAAAAGATGATGAAGCCTACCAGGACTTTGACATTCCCCTGGTTCTCTCAGATGATCTTTGTCGCCATGAAATTATTGAGGCTCTGGGAGAAGTCTGGCCTGGAAATATTTTTCGCTTTTCTCAGGTATTTGGGACAGAGTCAGAAGAGGGGGATACCCGTGCTCATCTTTCAAACCTTCTTGTCCGATTTCCAGAATATGAGCTTTGGGTGAGTTTTAGCCCCAAAACCCTTGTTAAAATGGCGATGTCCATAGTAGCTTTGGGGTGGCTGATCTCTTTGTCCTTACCTGCAGACGTTCACAGATTTTTGCGCCTGAGCCCTTCTGACATAGCTGGGGCCGAGCTTGTTGTAGATCAATCCAATTCGGATCTTTCTTCATTGGAAAACCTTTTGGCTGAGATCAAAGTCCTGAGAGAGAATTGACAATTAGATGAATCTTGAACGTATTAAGGCCTATCTCAGTCTGAATTTAATTGAGCATCACGCTCGTATTCTCCTCGCGCCTATGCTGGAGGCCGGCTACGACCCCGAAGAAATCTTGGGATTTTCCAGGTTGAAATGGGAGGAGTTTTACTCCAAAACCCAGTGTCATCGGATTTTCAAGGTTCGAAATGAAATGCGTCTTGAAACTGAGCTTGAATTCTTGATGCGCCATAAAGTTGGGTTATTACCCATTGAAGACTCGGATTATCCCCCGCTTCTAAGGGAGATTTACAATCCTCCAAACCTTCTTTACACCTTGGGTAAACTTCCCCCAAAGGATGCGGTTCATATGGCGCTAGTGGGGGCTCGTGATTCGACGGTGGCCGGAAAATGTATTGCCGCAGAACTCGGAGGCTTTCTGAGTCAACAGGGGATTTCCACCGTTTCAGGTTTTGCGCGAGGAATTGATCGAGCCGCACACCGGGGAGTTCTGGAAGCCCATCCCAGAGGTTACGCCGTAGGTGTAATAGCCTCAGGAATTGGAGAATTTCTCAAACCGAAACTTCAGGATTTCTACACTAAGATTCTGGAAAATGGCGCAGTGTTTAGTGAATTTCCGCTATCCTTTCACGCCTCGCCCAGGAATTTTCCCATTCGCAACCGAATTATTACCGGGATGTCTCTGGCCACGATAATTGTTGAAGCCAAGCTTCGCAGCGGTTCCATGGTCTCAGCCAGGCTGGCTCTGGAGCAAGGTCGGGAAGTTTTCGCTGTACCAGGCCCCATGCACTCGGAACTCTCCGAGGGAACACATCAGCTCATTCGATCGGGAGCGACCCTTCTATCGCGTGCAGAGGATCTGATCGAGGACTTGAATCTCGATGCGTCACCCATACCTCGCCAAGAGCTAAGCGCCGAGGAGACCTTCCTCGTGGAAAAAATCACCAAGACCCCTCTACCTATTGAGAAATTACTGTATCAAACTCAAAAACCCATATCCTGGGTCATGAAACATATTCTGGAACTAGAAAAGAAAGGTCGAATAAAAAGACTACCCGGAGATAATCTCTGTTTGATGTGAAGGGAAAGAATTGGCTCTTCGTAATCTAGCGTCCACATTTTTCTGGTGGTCTCCGCGCCATATTATTCCAAGATAGTAGATCAATGAGAAGCGCAGAATGTTTTCATCCGTTGGATGCTAATCTGCGATGAACCAAAAATAGGGATAGAATAACTCTTCCCCCAATGTTGAGGGAAGAGTTCTCCAGATGAACTTTAACTAAATCTAGTCGTCATCAACAATGGTAAATGTCATCTCTGGGATGTCCCCAAGATCTATTCCAACAGGATTATCCAAAATAATGTGGATGATTTCACGCCCTTCACCTCCACTACTATCATCCTGTACATTGAAGGTAAAGCTCTTAGTCTGTTGCCCTGCGCTAAAGCTTAATGTGCCATCAGTAAAAGTGAAGTCATTACCGGCACCCTCTTGAGCTGTGCTGAGGGGACTAAGGCTATAGTTCACACTTCCAGACACGGCGGCGGGCTTATTAAGGGATACGTCCACAGTGATTAAGAAATCCCCCTCTACACTCACCCCTTCGGCCCGGTTAAAAGAGGCCAAGGTTTTTTGTGTTGTTGTGGGACGGTAGCTTTCCATGAGGGTTACGGCAGGTCCAACAGTATTGGGGCTATCTGAGAGTTGTCCTCCCCAGACGAACATGCGGCCATTAAAGACTGCGGATGTTGCCTGATATCGGCCTTCACGTTGCAATTCCCCAGGCGGAGGTGTGCTCCAATCCTCTTCAGTCCAGATTCCAGTTTCTACATCATAGATTGCTATGGTATGAAGCGTACTACCAACCTTAGCTAGGGAACCTCCCCAGACAATAATCTGACCGTCAATGACCACCGCAGAATGACCGTAGCGGGCAACACCTGGGGCTGTAGTCCACGAATTAGTCGCGACACTATAAATATCCATGATGGATTGACCAAACGTATTACCCGTGACTCCTCCAATAAGGTAAATTTTACCGTTATAAGCGGTGGCAGTATGCTCACTACGAGTTAACCCTGAGGCTGGAGCAGTATCAAGTGGCTGTAGCCAGGTTGAGTTTATGGCATCATAAACATCAATGCTGGTTATCGAGGTACTAGAATCTAAGCCTCCAAAATAATAGATTTTACCATCAACAGCCGCTGCTGCATGATTTGATCGCGCTGTTCCACCAGTTCCCGACAGGCGAGGATCGACATTGTTCTCAGGCTCATGAATTTCAAGGTCGTTGAGAACCGTACTGCCTTGCCTCCCCCCCCACAGGTAGATTTTACCCAGGAGTGATACTGCCGTATGGGCAAATCGATCAATAACTTGATCCTTGCCGGCACTCGAGATTCCTGTGATCGCGTCATAGATGAAGACTGATCCCAAAGGATTGGATGACCCTCCACAGAAAATATAAATCTGAGAGTTCAGTTCTGCAGATTCAGCATTGTCACAAGCACTTGTTGGGGCTTTTTGTGTAAGCCATGTCGCAGGCTTGGAGGTGTTGTCGACACTGAAATCACTGCGGGTTCCCACGACCTCCTCTTTGCCATCCGAAAGGGTAAATCTAAAACTTACCGTGGATTCCGTGGCTGGAATATCCAGATGTGAGAGCCAGTTTAGCTTTAAGACTCCATCCTGGAGGTCCACAGCGTTACCATTGACGGCTGTGGGGGTTACCCAGGTGGTTCCGTCTAATGAATAGAGCATATTGCTCACAGACATCAAATCTGAATCTTCGTCGGCTATATCGGCCACGATACTTACGAATCTCTCCTTTGGTTGGTTTGGTATGTCAGGGTAGACTGTGAGATTATTCAGGGTCGGAGGTCTGTTGTTATGCAGGCTAATATTGATGGTCTGAGACTCACCAGGGATACCCGATGCACTCTCTGCAATTCTCAATGAGAACTCCACATCCGCGATAACTCCAGACAGGGTCTGACGTGAATTCCAGGTTCCTGTGGCTTCCAGGTTTGTCGTTACACTATCAAAGGCTGGAAACTCAGATGCGGGTACCTGAATATAGGCGTTTAGTCCTCCAAAGGCTGAATACACATTATTCTTAATCTGTCCGTCAAAACCTCCCACAACCCAGGCACGGTTTTGAAAAACCAGAGCACGATGGGCAAAACGCTTGTTCCAACCGGCGTTCGGATGCTGAGTCCATACAATTCCGTCTGGAGAGGACCAGACATCATTAAGCTTCCCGCCACCCTGCGGCGCGTAGCCGCCTAGTATCCAGATTTTACCAGTATGTGAGAGCATTTGATGTTGGTAACGCGCACTCCAAGGTGCGTTTGCGTGGACCTGAGTCCAGTTGATTCCATCGGTGGAGGACCAGACGTCATTGAGAGTGGATTGTCTAACGCCGCCCACGACCCACATTCTTCCATCGTGAACGGTAGCTTCATGTCTATACCGGCGTCCGAAGGCAGCGTTGGTGTGGACCTGAGTCCAGTTGATTCCATCGGTGGAGGACCAGACGTCGGATTGGACTCCTCCTTCCGGGCCGTAATTGTATCCGCCAATCAGCCACATTTTGCC